>CAZAZO010000103.1:0-3904 GCA_964489675.1 Candidatus Woesearchaeota archaeon
CAAACCGAACTTAGGAGGGAATATGATGCAACAACTGCCCCCTCTCAAAAATCTTTTGAGTTGGCAAAACAAATATCCTCTCTTGCAATTGATGAACTCGTATTAGCAGAACATATTGCCAGCCTTATAGAGCAGGAAGGAAGACAAAGAGAATAATTTCGAAAGCCCCCACAGCCTTTTTAAACCCCCGCCAATTATCATAGAATATGCAGGAAAAACTTCTATTTGACCTCGTTGAAGAAATCGCAGGTGAGAACAACGGACGAATTGTGCCGATTCTTTTTAATAAGAAAAACGTAAATGAATTTCTAATAGCTAAGAAGATGGAGCTAACAATTAATCAGGTAAGAAATATTCTTTACAAGCTGTCTAATCATGGGCTGGTGTCTTTTAATCGGAAGAAGGACAATAAGAAGGGTTGGTATATTTATTTTTGGACACTTAATACAGAAAAGTCACTTAAGATGATTGAGGATTCGCTTGAAAGAAGAGCGAATAGGCTAACTGAAGAATTATACAAAAGGGAAAATGAAAGATTTTTTGTTTGTAAATCATGCGACATAGAAGTAACTGAGGCAACGGCCTTAGAGCATGGATTTAGTTGTGAGGAATGTGCGGATGTTTATGAACTGGCTGATAACACTAAAATAATTCGTGAAACAAAGTCAAAAATAACTAGGACAAAAAATGAATTAGTAACAATCAAGGAAGAGCTGAAGACCATTAGAGAGAAAAAGAGAAAGAAGATAGAAAGAGCCAACAAGAAGGCTGAGAAGGAGAAGGCGGCTGAGAAGGAGAGGAGAAGACTTGAGAGAAAAGCAGAAAGAGATAAGTTAAAAGCAGCAACAGCGAAGAAAAGCCCGGCAAAGAAGAAGGCGGCTAAGAAAACAGTGAAAAAAGCAACAAAAAAGAAGACCGCTAAGAAGGCAGTTAAAAAAACTGCAAAGAAAGTTGCTAAGAAGAAGGTGACTAAGAAGACGGCAAAGAAAGTTGCGAAGAAAACAGCGAAGAAAAAAACTGTTAGAAGTCTTATAAAAAAAGTTACTAAAAAGAGGAAGTAGCTCATGTTAAGAGACAGACTTGTTAATAGCTATTCTGGAATTATAATTTTAATTAATGTAATTGTGTTCTTTTCATTTCAGGTAATTAGAAGTTTTGTTAATATGCCAGACTTGATGTTGTTTTCATATATTGGGATAAAGCCGTCGCTGATACTTTCTGGGAAGTTTCTTTGGACAATAATAGCTCACATGTTTATGCATGCAAACTTTACACATTTGTTTGTTAATATGATTTCTCTTGCATTTATTGGTAGTTTTGTTGAGAAGCTGGTGGGTAAAAAAAGATTTCTTTGGGTGTATTTTGGGGGTGGGCTCTTTGCTGCTGTATTATTTGTCATAGTCGCTGGAATAACTGGCGCTGATGTTAATACCTTGGCTGTTGGTGCTAGTGGGGCGATCTTTGCGCTTGGTGGAATTTTGGCTGTGTTAACCCCTAGACTGCCTGTTTTAGTGTTTTTTATAATCCCAATGCCAATGTGGATTGCCATGATCTTTTTACTTGGTGTTATGTGGCTAATATCGATTACGGCAAATGTTCCTATTGGAAATATCGCACACTTGGGAGGACTTATTTTGGGTGTTGCATATGGATTTTATCTTAGAAAAAAGTATCCGAGAAAGACTAAGATGATAGCTAGATATTTTAGCTAGGGGTCTTAGCTCGTTTAAAAAAGAAGCAAATTCCAGCAGATACTAATATTAAGAAAACTAACGCTGAACCAAACGCTGGTTGGCTTACTGGATTTTGAATTATATTCCCAGTTATATTAACCCTAAGTAAGATAAAAGAAAGAAATAGAAGAACCCCTCCAATCAAGATAAATTTTGACAAACCCCCTTCCAAGCTACCTCCAAGAGGAGTTTTATTGTCTTTTTTTGTTTTTGCTTGATAAGTATCAGCAATTCTCATCAATTCTTCTTTCACGCCCTCTTCCCATGTCCCATGAGTTCTTATGCCCATCAATACTTTTAATTCTCGGTGTATTAATTTTGCCTTTGTTAATCTACCCTTGAAAACTCCATCCTCATATGCATCATCTATTAGCCCCTGTATTCTCTCAAATCGAGTATTTATTGCATCAGCTAATTCTTCTCCGAACTCACCTACAATATCATAATTATATGGCTCTTTGCCCCAATGCCAAAGATTTCTTATTGTGGGCTTTCTTTTATAAATCTCTCTTGGGTCATTTCCAAAACCAACTTCTCCAGATAAAGCCATAATGGAACGAAGATCATTAGCAAGCTCATGGGTATATCTCTCTCGAAGAGTTTCTTTTCTTTTATTCTTCGCCATATTTTATATAATTAAGGATACTATTTAAAGATATCAGATATTTTAGTTAAACGTCTTTCCAAACCCTTAAATAATCGACTTTCTAATCACTATTATGAAGAAGAAGGTGAATAAGAAAAGAAGGGTGCAGTCTCCTGGGAAAATTTTAAAGAAACAATTCTTAGAGTCGATTGAGACTATTCGCCACTCTAAAAAGTGTATTTATTTTGGGCTTGGGATATTTGTTTTGGCGACTTTGATTGGGTATTTTTTCCCGATATTTTTTGCAAATGAGATACTAGAAATAATAGAGGAGTTAATTAATTCTCTTCAAGGACTTAGCACGTTTCAAATAATTATGAAGATATTTGTGAACAACACGCTAGTATCGCTATTAACAATCTTGTTTGGGATTGTTGTTGGAATATTTCCACTTTGGACGTCTATACAAAATGGGTACATTATAGGATTTGTGATGAAGCTAGCTGTAATTGAGGAAGGGTTTGGCGTGCTTTGGAGATTGGTCCCTCATGGAATTTTTGAGTTGCCTGCAATATTTATTTCTATTGGGCTGGGGCTTAGGTTGGGAGAAAAAGTAATCAAGCAACATCATCCAATTAGATTCTTAAAAGAAGCGATAAGAGTATTTGTCTTTGTTGTGCTGCCATTGCTAGTTGTTGCTGCTTTAATTGAGGGGCTTTTAATTGGGATGGGGGCTTAGAGAAAATCCCTTAAGCTTCTTTGCTTACGATAGTTTTTCAAAAGCCAACTTTTTTCTTTAATTTCTTCTGGAGTGAAACCAATTCTTTCTTGCATGTTAGATAATGCTGCTTCAACATTTTCAAATTCTTTAGGCTCATTTTTCATTGCTCTTCTCGCTGTTTCTCTTACAATTCCAACGCCTAAAGGAGCGTAATATTCTGGCCTAATTCTTCTAAAAACTAGGACTGAAGCTTGTAGGTTGTTTTTGTTTAGCCACTCACAAACAGGCAGCCTCATTGCATAATATCCCCCAGTAACATTGGAAGCATATTTTTTTCTATTAAAAAACCCCTCAAAGTCTTGTGCAAATTCGACTGAATGCTGCATATCAGGACTATCCCATGCCTCAATTGCTTCAAAGCTCCATCTTCCAGGAAGAATTAAAATTTCAATATAATTTCCGACAAAATCTCCTGAGAATAACATTATTTTGTCTGCCTCACTGCAATATCTTATTTTCTCTAGCATTTGCTTTGACAATGTATCGTCTACTGCTGTTATGCTCCACCTGGTTGGGACCATCCTTCTTGCAACACTTTTTCCTAAAAGGCCTACTGATAATAATTTTTGCAAGTGGTCAACCCCTAGCTTAGAAGAATAAAGCTCGCGGAGGCCTTCTGTTGCTTTGCAGTGTATGTCGTCGATAATGGAGTCAACTTTCTTATGAACCTTTGTGTTTTCTTCTAGAAGTACTTTTTTTATTGGGGCTGGATTTATCATGGGGCGAAATACATTGCTTGACTCCATTGATATAACTGGTTTTTTCTTGAGAAAGAATTCTGTAGCTGTTGCTTTATGGGTCATG
>CAZAZO010000104.1:0-3884 GCA_964489675.1 Candidatus Woesearchaeota archaeon
TGTTGGCTAATGAATATATAGAGGAGATTTTTGGGGGGGCGGAGGAGAAACAGGCGGGGTTGGGGGAGTTTTGATTTGGGGTGATATAGGGGGATGAAAATACTTGATGGGCTGTGTGAGTTGGTTTTGAGCATAATAATTTATTTAAAGATTGATATTCTATAAGGTGTATGCCTAGCTTAAGAATTGAAGCAACCCCAGAACTTGCGAAACTAATGAGAGATAATTTTGATCGCTATCCATATTCTGAAGACATGGTTAGATTGGCGAATGGCGAAGGTGTATTTAGAGGAAGTGTCTCTCAGGCTCAAGATATTGTTGAGGATGTTTATGCGCTTATGAATGAGAGTTTGGAGTTGGGGAATTCGACAGCGGATGTGGGAAGATTTAGCTCGTCATTTTGTATTTCTGGGAGAGGTGGAGGAAGTGGTATTTTAAGCTTGGACGGGGCAGGAGGGTATGTGCATGATCAGCGAGAAGGTAGAAGGCTGTGTATTCAGAGGGATGTGGGTATGCCGCCTGGGGATCTTATGGCGATAGCTTGAATTCCTATATTTTTCATCACCACTTCAAAATCCTTACTGGGTGTTCAACTTTAGAGTGATTCTGTGCTTTTCAGCGCAATAATCTATTTAAATGAAATTGACTTTTTTTTTGCATGGGGTTTACACATTTACATTTACATACTGAATATAGCCTTCTTGATGGTGCAACACAGGTAAAAGAATTGTTCCCTAGGATAAAAGAGTTGGGTATGGATGCTGTTGCTATTACGGAGCATGGGAACATGGGGGCGATGATAAAAAAATATAACTTGGCAAAAAAGGAGGGGGTAAAATTAATTTTTGGTTTTGAGCCCTATATTTGTAATGATCATAAGTCTAGAGAAAGGTCTACTAGGGATTTTCATCTTGAAATGCTTGCAAAAGATTTTGAGCGGTATCAGAATTTAATTAAATTAGTTTCAATTTCTAATAAAGAAGGTTTTTATTATCGACCAAGAATTGATAGAGGTCTTTTAAGAAAATATTCTAAAGGTCTTATCTGTATGAGTGCTTGTATCGGTAATGACATTGCGCAGGCTGTGATTGCGGATAATGAATCTGAGGCTAGGCGCCTTATAGAGGAGTATTTAGATATATTCGGAAAAGAGGATTTTTATTTAGAAGTTCAAAACCATAAGATACCTGAAGAAGAAAAGGTAACCTTGTTCTATCAGCGAATGGCTAAGGAATATGATTTAAAAATCGTGGCTACAACTGACTCTCATTATTTGAAGAAGGAGGATGCTTATGCTCATGAGGTTATGCTTTCTATCCAGACTAATGGGGATATGAATGACCCCAACCGTTTTCAGTTTGAAGGAGAAGGTTATCATGTAATGAGTGAGGAGGAGGTTCGGGGTCTTTTCCCTGAGAATCCAGAATATATTGATATGTCAAAAGAGATTGGCTATAGGTGTAATGTTGAACTTAGTATGGGGGAGCCTATTTTTCCTGATTTTGAGACGCCGGGGGGATTGAGTTATAAGGATTATTTATATCAGCTTTGTAAAGAGGGCCTGGACGAGAGGTACAAAGATAAGCCTAATTATGAAGAGGCGCTTGAGAGAATGAACTTTGAGTTGAGCGTTATTAATAAGATGGGCTTTGAGGCTTACTTCTTAATCGTGGCTGATTTTATTCGAGAGGCGAAGAAATTTTGTCAGGTGGGGCCAGGCAGAGGCAGTGGGGCGGGCTCCATCGTTGCTTATAGTCTTGGGATTACTCAGCTTGATCCTTTGGAGCTGGGTCTATTGTTTGAGCGTTTTCTTAATCCTGATAGAATTAGTCTTCCTGATTTTGATGTTGACTTTGGAGATAAAGACGTTGTACTCGACTATGTTAGAAAAAAATATGGTGAGGATAAAATTGCAATGATTGGAACTTTTGGGACGATGTCGGCTAAGGCTGTTTTGAAAGATGTTATGAGAGTTTTTAAGGTTCCATTTGATGATGCTAATGCTATTACAAAATTAGTTAATGAAAAAACTATAGAAAAATCTCTTAATGCTAAGGTTGAAGGCGGGGAGCTTACACCTGAAGCTAGGCAGTTGCAGTCTTTTGCAAAAAAGCATGAGCAGATTTTTGAGATTGCTAGAAGACTTGAGGGCTGTGTTAGGCACAAGGGGGTTCATGCCTGCGGTGTTGTTTGGGGAAAAGAGTCTATTTCTCATTATTTGCCGGTTTATGGAAGACAGGGAGATGTTATAACTCAAGTTGAGGGGCCTGACATTGAAACTTATGGTCTTGTGAAATTTGATTTTTTAGGACTTGAGACATTAAATATTATCAAGAAAGTTCTCGACGCCATTGGAAAAGACGGTGAGTGGCTTGAAAAAATTCCAATGGATGACGATAACGTTTATGAGATGCTTAGGCGGGGTGAGACTAATGGTGTGTTTCAAATTGAAAGTGAAGGTATGAAAAAAACTCTTCGTAGTGTTCAGCCGACATGCTTTGACGATATTGTTGCTATTGTTGCTCTTTATAGGCCGGGCCCCATGCAGTATTTAGAGGTTTATGGAAATAGAAAGCATGGGATGGAGAGTGCTACTTATCCTCATCCAAATGCTGAAAAAATTTTGGCACCTACTTATGGAATTATGGTTTATCAAGAGCAGGTTATGCAGTTGTCGAGGGCCTTAGCTAATTTTTCGGCAGGTGACAGCGACGTTTTAAGAAAGGCGATTGGAAAGAAGAAGCTTGACTTAATGCAGAAGATGGAGGTTCAGTTTAAAGAGGGGTGCGTTAATTACTCAGGGATGGAAGAACAAAAAGTTGCTAAGCTTTGGGATGATATTGTTAAGTTCGCGGAATATTCATTTAACAAAAGTCATGCAGCAGCTTATGCTTTGATTAGTTATAGGACGGCTTATTTGAAGCATTATTATCCAGTTGAGTTTTATGCTGCTACAATTTCTTCTTCAGTTGGGAACCCAGATAAATTAGCGTTTTATTTGGATGCTGCAAGAAAAGAGGGAATAGAGATTTTACATCCAGATATTAATGGTTCTAGGGAGCCTTTTGCTGTGGTTGAGGAAATTGG
Source organism: Candidatus Woesearchaeota archaeon (assembly GCA_964489675.1). Lineage (GTDB taxonomy): Archaea > Nanobdellota > Nanobdellia > Pacearchaeales > GW2011-AR1 > JAGVXH01. The sequence continues at coordinate 3,088 of CAZAZO010000104.1, forward strand.
AAAAGATGGAGAGAAAAGAAGGGTTATCGGGGTGGGTCTTTCTGGTATAAAAAATGTGGGGGATCAGGCGGTTAAGACCATAATGGAGAATAGGCCGTATAAGGATTATCAAGATTTTGTCAATAAGGTCGATTTGTCGAAGGTGAATAAGAGAGTTTGCCATAGTTTAATTTCTGTTGGGTGTTTTGATGAGCTTGGAATCAATAGAGCGAGTTTATTGGATGTTTATACGAATGTTCAAAAGACTGATGGAAAAGAAAAACAGATGACTTTATTCGGTGGAGTTGCTAATGAAGTTGAGTATCCGGATCTTCCCCCTATGTCTCTTAGGGAAAAGCTGAGTGCTGAAGAAGAGCTTTTGGGCATTTGTGTTTCTGGGCATATATTGGATACTTTTGGGGGGCATGCTGCGGGGGCTGCTCCGGTTAATACTTTGCTTCCCGATATGGAGGCGGAGGTTTTTGGGGTTGTGAAAAGATATACAAGAATTGTGACAAAAGCAGGAGCAGACATGGCGTTTATGGATATTAGTGACAAGAGCGGGGAATGTAAGGTTACTGTTTTTCCTAGGAATTTTGAGGAGCATTTGATGGGGCAAAGTGTTGAGGAGGGGGACGGCGTTAGGCTTAGTGGGCGGTTTGTTGCGAATAAGGAATATGGAGATGCGTTTATAGCTAATGATGTTAAGGTGGTGAAGCCGGCGGTGGTGGGTGATGTTAAGAAGGTTGAGGGGAGCTAGGGGCTATTGTGGAAAGATCGGTGGACTAGGGGAAGTTGGTTAAGGCTGAGAAGGTGGG
>CAZAZO010000105.1:0-3848 GCA_964489675.1 Candidatus Woesearchaeota archaeon
CTTTCTTCAAGAAGGGGGATTTATCTCCAAAAGCAAGAGGATTTATTGAAAGCTCATTTATGGCAGGTATGCAGCCAACTGAATTTTTCTTTGGTGCAATGACTGGTCGAGATGGTCTGATGGATACAGCCCTTAGAACTCCAAAGTCTGGTTATTTATATAGAAGGCTTGCTAATGCACTTCAAGATCTTGTAATGGCATACGATGGAACGGTACGTGATGCTTCTAGGAATATTGTTCAATTTGTTTATGGATTGGATGGAGTAGATATTAGCGGAGAACACAAAAAGCAAAAGGTTGCTCCAGGAGAGGCTATTGGTATTGTTGCGGCTCAAAGTTTCGGTGAGGCTTCAACTCAGATGGTTTTAAACACATTCCATGCAGCAGGTGTAGCTGAAATGCAGGTTACAACGGGCCTTCCTAGAATTATTGAAATATTTGATGCGAGAAAAGTCCCAAAGACTCCAACTATGGAAGTATATTTAGATAAAGAACACAATAATGAAAAAGATTCTAAGATAATTGCAGAGAAGTTACGAGAAGTTAAGCTAAAAGATATTATGAGTGATATAGCGATTGATTTTGGAGCGAAAGTAATCAAGATATCTATTGACAACAAGGGGCTAAAGAGTGCTCATATAAGTATGGGAACAGCAATTGATGTATTAAATGATAAGGGATTTAGTGCTAAGAAGGCAGGGGACGGTATTATTTTAGAGATGAAGAAGGATGACTTTAAGACGATTTATAGAACAAAAGAAAAAATCAAAGAAGTTATTTTATCTGGAGTTAAAAAAATAACACAAGTTTTGGTTGCGAAAAGAGATAAGGATTATGTAATATTGACAGCTGGAAGTAACTTGAAGGAAGCATTAAAGTTGAAGGGAGTAGATCCAGAAAGAGTGTTTACAAATGATATACATGAGGTTTCAAATGTTTTAGGAATTGAGGCTGCAAGGGAAGTAATAATTAGAGAAATCGGGAAAGTAGTTTCTTCTCAGGGTCTAGATATTGACGATAAGCATGCAATGTTAATAGCAGATACCATGACACAGTCAGGAGTTGTTAAGGGAATTACAAGAATGGGTATAATTTCTGATAAGAGTTCTATTCTAGCAAGGGCAAGCTTTGAGACTCCTGATAAGCAATTTGTACAAGCTACAAAGACTGGTAAGAGAGATGAATTAGCTTCGGTTATAGAAAATATAATCTTGAATCAGCCAGTTCCGGTGGGAACGGGTCTTCCTGGACTTTATGTGAAAGTTACTGGTGCTTTGGCGGATGAGAATTCTAAGGAGAAGAAAAAATGAGTGTAAGAGAAATAGTGGAAGCGATTAAGTCTAAAAAAGCAATTTTTGGAATAAAGCAGGCGATTAAGCATAAAAAGGATATTGATTCTGTATTTATTTGTAAAGATACTCGAGATGAGACTGTTGACAAATTAGAAGAAGAAAAGATTGAATTCGTGGTCCTAAAAACAAAGAAAGAAATGGCCAAAGAATTAAATCTGGATTTCTTAAGTGAAGTTTTCTCAGTAAAAAAATAGGATTATGGTCGGAACAATAGATATGCAGTCAATGAGGTATCTTAATTTATTTAATAAAGTTTGTAAGGTTCAGACAAAATATTGTTTTAAATATAATAATACGTTAGTATTTGCAGTTCCAAATCAAAAGGTTAGTTTAGCGATAGGGCCAAATGCAAAAAATGTAAAACTTTTAAGTTCGAAAATGGGGCAAAAGATAAAGGTTGTTGGCGTTGGTACTAAGCAGACTAAGGATAGTGTCTCTAAGTTTGTAGAAAAATTAGTGGAGCCAGTTGTGATTACAAAAATAGATTTAAAGGATGATGAATTGGTAATAACTGGGGGTAGGCAGACAAGGGCTTCTCTTATAGGTAGGAATAGGATTAGAGAAAAAGAATTATTAAATATATTAAAGGGGCTTTTCGGAATTAAAGGTATAAGGTTTGCTTAGGCGTTAACCTTTTAAACCAAAATTTCTCTTCTATTTTATAAAATGGGATTAATGAATGCACGAAAGCTGAAGAATAAAAGAAAGAAGTTCAAAGATAGAAAGCTCGTCGACAAAAAGAAAAGATTGGGAATAACTTTGAAGTTTGATCCAATTGGTAGAAGTTCTCAAGCTAAGGGAATCGTAATAAAAAAAGTTCAAAAAGAAGCTAAACAGCCAAACTCAGCAATGAGAAAATGTTGTAGGGTTCAGTTAATTAAGAACGGTAAAGAAGTTACAGCATTTATTCCGGGTAATTTAGCTCAAAAGTTTGTTGATGAGCATGATGAGGTTGTAGTTGAAAGAATTGGTGGTAAGCAGGGAAGGACAAAGGGAGACTTATCAGGTGTTAGATTTCAAATTATTAAAGTAAATGATCAGCCATTGGATAGACTTTGGACAGGCAAGATCGAGAAGGGTAGAAGATAAGATGGGATTTGATGAATTTGAGGCCAGAATGGATAGTGAATTGTCCGACGGTAGATCTGTAGAATATGCTGAAAACCATATCTTTAATGCAGGAGATGGTCTTACTAGGGCTGGAAGTAGGCGATATTCCCTGGGTTCTGAAGGTTTTTTATTTGATTCTCTTATTAGTAGGCCTAATTTTACTATCCGTTCTCAATTCCAGCTTGATGCTCTCCCCAAAGTAGACAAGAAAATTTATTATATTGAATCTACTAATGCTCCAGGTTTGGTTACTGAAATAACTTTACAGGAGGCTAAAGCATAAAATGGTAGCAATGAAGATATTTGGGCTTTTTGATACAAGTGAAGTTAGGGTAGAGGATCCTGGTCTTAAAAGAGTAGTTAATTTGAGTTCTAAGCTAACATTAAGATCTCATGGAAGAATAAAGTGGGATCCAGCAAAATCTAAGGTTAATGTTATTGAAAGGCTTGCGAACTTACTGCAGATTCCAGGTTCTCGAGGTAAAAAGCATAAGATTATTACGGGATGGATGACAGGAAAGCAGGCAAGAGCAATGAAGATTATCATTGATGCGTTTAAGATAATTGAGAAACAAACAGGAGAAAATCCGGTAAAGGTTTTTGTGAAAGCAATTGAGAATGGTGCTCCAAGAGAAGAAGTGACTTCTATTGAATATGGTGGTGCTAGATATCCACAAGCAGTAGACGTTTCTCCAAGGCGAAGGTTAAATATTGTTTTAAGGCTTTTTGTCCAGGGTTCATATGATAAAGCATTTAATAAAAAAGCTACAATTGTAGAAGCTTTGGCAAAAGAATTAATTTTAGCTTCTCAAAATTCTAGTGAAAGTTACGCTGTAAACAAGCGGAATGAGATGGAAAAGCAGGCTGACGCTGCGCGTTAAGCGCTTACATCAGCCTCCATGTTTTTCTCACATGTTTGAAAATAAGCAAGCAGACGCTGCAAGGTAAATTCTAGCGTCGCTATTTATTGTTTTGATATATATTCTATAGTATAATAATTTTTATAAGTAGGATACCTTTGTTGTACCCATGGCAAGCAGGAGATTTTCAAAACTGGTTAGGGTTGCAACAACTAAAGATGAATCTATAGAGATGGCAAGAGCTGTTTTTTCTAATTTGGATGATAATGAGGGGGTAAGGTCACAATTAGAGCGGTATGATGCTGTTAAAGATTGCCCAGATCGTAGTACTATAGTGCAGAATGGATTGGTATGTGGAGCCTGCGGTATTACTTATCGTAAAATTGGGAGAGTTTATGGTTTTTGTTCAACCTGCTTAGGTGTTTATGATTCTGAGTTTGCTCCAGAAGAAGGATGAGTTAAACAATCTCTAGCCAGTCTTTTCCTCGAATAGTTAATATCTTATTGTCAATTCTATTTTTTAGCC
>CAZAZO010000106.1:0-3816 GCA_964489675.1 Candidatus Woesearchaeota archaeon
TTAAAAAGATTGTCCCAAGTCGCACTCTTAAGTTTCCAAATAACATTTCTTGTTACCTCCTCATTCTCTTCAACAATGTGATTGTATTTTCTGTTTAATTCCAATACCTTATCCATGATTCCGTCATCGAGTTCCATGTCTTTAAGGTATTTTCTAATATATTTCTCCTGTACCGTGATATCTCGGAGGTTTTCTTTCTTTAAAGCATCGGAAAGGTTTGTCTTTTCGTTACCTTTATAGCCCGTCTTGACACTAAATGAAACACTTGTTGGTCGCCATTTAACCTTGGCAAAGTCCATCGCTCTTTTCATTTTAATTGGAGGTATAAGGTTAGAGCCAATTAAACGCAAGCGACAACCAACAGGAACATCAACCTTGGGCAACTGACCTGTCTTGGTCAAGACAACATTAACAAATGGACGAGGATTGTTAAGTTTGTGAAATTTAACCTTAAAATCCGTTTTGTCGTTAATGTGCCACATTAAGTAGCCCTTATCAACATCCTCTCCAAAGTTTTGTTGGACTGTGGAGCCACAATAAGCGATTGTACCTGTTTTATTAAGAAATTGTTTCTTATGTATGTCTCCGAGCAAAGCATAATCAAAATTTTTGAATATGTCTGAATCATGTTCTCCAAATTCCATAGTGTAGCCCAAATCGGTTTGACAATTTGAGATTGCTCCATGGTATAGGGCGACATTAATCTTGCTATCATCGGCGGGCTGTGTCCAATTCTCTTCATCAAATACCGAAAGGACATTAAATGTTATCTTATCATCAAGTGAAAACTCACCAGCATCTTTGAGAAAATGAAGATCGGGATGTTTCAAGGCCGCAACGATTGGGCCAATAGCATCTTCACGATTAGCATTCTTTAGATTGCCGTCATGATTACCTGCTATAATAATAGTCGGTGCTATGTTCGCAAGATTATTTAAAAACTCTGTTGCAAGAGAAAAATACTCTGGTGAAAGCTGTGTTTTTGTGTGAGCCAAGTCACCACAATGAACAATATAATCTGGTTGAGATTCTTTCAACTGCTTATAAAGATCAGCAAATGCTTCACGATATTCAAAATGGTATTTTAAATTACGGATATGAGTATCGGCTATATGAGCCAACTTAATTGTCTTATTGTTCATTGAAGTTCCTATTGTTCAGGTTTCAGTTTTTTCATTAACTCTGCTGCTGTCTTTTTATATTCTTCTACATCAGACCAACCTTGTTCCGGAAACATAACATTGTTTGAAGCATAGTTTACCAATGGGATTGAGAATCCCGTGTATCGGTGTTTAGTAAACATAACTTTAGAAAACTCACCTGTCAAGATTAAATTAATAATTTTTCTTGTTGTCTCTAAAGAAACCCTTTCTCCTTTGCCGTAGCCGCCGCCGGTCCAGCCAGTATTAACAAGCCAGCAGTCAACATTGTGCTCTTCTATTTTGTTCTTCAGTAAGTTAGCATATGTATCAACCTTTAAAGGCATAAATGGTTGTCCGAAACAGGCTGAGAAGGTTGGGACAGGTTCTTTAACACCTTTCTCAGTTCCAGCAACTTTAGCAGTATATCCAAGTTTAAATTGTTGAACTGCTTCTTCTGTGGATAGTTTCATCACTGGCGGTAGAACTCCAAAAGCATCACAAGTCAACATAACAATGTTTTTAGGGTGCTTATTAACATAGCCCATTATATGGGAATTGGGCACCACATCCGTTGAATAAGAGGCTCTACCGTTCTCTGTGACGGACCCATCATCAAAGTCGGGCTTACCGTCTTTCATTACAACATTTTCCAATATCGTTCCTACCGACTTACAAGCATTCCAGATCTCTGGTTCTCCTGTTTCTGAAAGGCGAATGGTTTTAGCATAACAACCGCCTTCGATATTTGTAAGACCACTGTCTGTCCAAAGATGTTCATCATCGCCAATTAAAACTCTATTGGGGTCAGCAGATAGGGTTGTTTTTCCTGTTCCTGATAATCCAAAGAAAATAGTTGGATTATTATTGCCCTTGTCAACATTCACGGAACAATGCATTGGTAAAAAACCTTTGCTCGGTGTTAAAAAATTAATAAGAGTAAAGGCTGCTTTCTTGATTTCACCAGCATAATAAGTTCCAGAAATAAGAATTAATTTTTCTGATACAGAAATCACTACTCTTGGTTCATCTAAAAATGACGGTAAGTGCAAAATAGTATATATATCAGTGACTTCCGGTGAATCCACAACTTGATCTTTTGTGATAAACATGTTTCTAACAAACTGTGAATGTCTTGCATATTCCGTATATACTTGGAATCCAATTGCATGTTCAGGGTCTCTTATTAAAAGAGTGTCTTGTAAATAAATTTCTTTATTTTTTATTGAATTTAAAAACCGTCTCTTCATTTTTTGTAAAGCACCCTTGGTCATTTTTTGATTCTCAGACCAATCTACTTTTGTTTTTGTTTGTTTCTCATTAACAATATATTTAGCAGTTGGGCAGCGACCTGTATATTCACCTGTATAAGTGACGAGTGCTCCGTCTTCTGTTAAAGAACAACCTTCTTTTTCTATGGCAATTTCTAACAGTTTCGGTGTTTCTAAATTTCTATAAATCATAAATTCCTCAAAGCATTAATTAGAAAAAAATTGTCGTAATCTACCGACTTTGCTTGGTTTTTTCTCTCAATAAAAACATCATGAGACATAGAACCAACATCCTCGCAACCAGAGGTATCTATTTCAAGCAACTCAATATCATATTGTAACATATTTTTAACGATTTGTCCAGTCTTTTTTTCATTTTTTTACTATTTATTATAAAGAGGAAACCAAATGAAAGAAAAGAAATGTTCTAAATGTAACCAAACAAAAGCAATCAGCGGCTTTGGTAAAAATAAAAAAGGCAAATATGGTGTGAGACCAGAGTGTAATTTATGTAGAAAATCCAATAGAAAACACAACAAAGACAAGCAAAAAGAATACCGAGAAAAAAACAAAGAATATTACACAGAATATAACAAACAGTATCGAGAGAACAACAAGGAATATTTTAAAGAATGGCGAGAAAACAATAAAGAACACATAAAAAAATGGAGACTAGCCAATAAAGATAAAATAAGAAAATCACAAAAGGCTTGGTTGAAGGACAAAAGAGAGAATGATGTTTGTTTCAATTTGCGTGAGCGTGTATCCTGTTCTGTTAGGCAAACACTAAGAAGACAGGGTGCCACAAAAGGGGGCTCTGTTTTTGATCATTTGCCTTATACCCCCCAACAACTTAAAAAACACTTAGAATCTCAATTCGAATCTTGGATGAGTTGGGACAATTGGGGCGTCTATGATGGAAACAACAAAGTCTGGCATATCGATCACATTTATCCACAATCAAAACTTCCATTTGATAATCTAAAACATCCGAATTTTAAAAAATGTTGGGCATTAGAAAATTTAATGCCCATTGAAGCAAGGGAAAACTTATCAAAAGGAGCAAAACTAATTAATTCTCAATAATTCATCCATCAAAAAATAATCATCATTATCAATTGCCTGTGCTGTTTGTTTTCTTATTTCAAAAATTCTTCGAGGCATTTCTCCGATATCCTCGAACCCCTCTGTGTTAATTTTGTATAACTCTATATCATAGTACAGCATATTTTTAATAATAGTTCTGGTTTTCTTTTCTGCATCTTGGTCAAAAGCTAAGTAAACCGGCGTGTCATTCAGGGCAATCGCTTGAAATAATTTTGTTTTGTCTCGGAGAGTTGAGCCGAGAATGGGAATAGCATTTTCCCCGGCCACTATGGCATCAAAAACTCCTTCTACGAGGATCA
>CAZAZO010000107.1:0-3797 GCA_964489675.1 Candidatus Woesearchaeota archaeon
GTAATTGAGTGTTTTACCATTTCTCTAACATCACTTGATTTGAATAGTGGCGCAGCAGCTTGCTTATATGCTACACCGATAAAGTCTAATGCTAAAAGAGCTGCAATGTCTCTAGTTGGAGGAGTCATATAAACCGGACCCTTATACCCCATTTTATATAAATACGGAAGAAGTCCGGTGTGATCCAAGTGGGAATGGCTAACCACAACAGCATCAATACTTGAAAGATCCAGTTCAGGTGCATCTAAATAAGGAAACTGATCTCGCCCACTAGACGACACATCAATTCCACAATCAATTAATACCTTAGAAACTGGAGTTTGTAGCAAAAAACAACTTCTACCAACCTGTCGTCCTCCACCAAGAGCAGTCACTCTTACCCATTCTTCTATTTTATCAGAGTTCCATTCTTTGTATATTTTTTCTCCAATAGAGTTCAAGAATTTTTTACGATAGCTATTGTCCATATATAAAACTTCTCTAATTTTATTAGTTATTTTGGACTGAATTGCAGGACTTCGCTGAACAACAGGAGTCCACATCGTCGTATTCTTGACTTCCTTTAATAAGCTTCCATCTTTTCCAATAGCAAGTCCAGGTCTTTTAGCCTCAATCGTTATAGTGCTTCTTTGAGGGTCAAATAAAATTTGTGTTATTTCTGCTTCCTCTGGCAAAATTTCTCTAATTTTTTTCTCAGTCAACTCTTTGTCCATTAAAAGCGACTTGTCCGCTCGAAGTTCAACTCGTTTTTTAATAGAGCTTACAACCTCTTTAATATCACTTTCTCCATTTTTGAAAAAACTAGCGTCTGACGTATATACGACTATGTTCGCTCCTTCAAAAATTGTATCTTTCACAACTCCTCTTGGTAGTTGTTCTTTTATTGCATGTAAAATGTCTGCCATTTTTGTGCTTTAGCCAAAAAGGGTTCTCGTGCCCTCCTTGGGTATCATTTTTGTGTTATTATGTTGGTTCTTGCCTCGAAGAGGTTCTCGTGCCCTCCTTGGGTACCATTTGTCTCTCTTTAATGTCCTTTTGAATGTAATAATTTAAGTAAATAGTAATTCTGTTTTATTCTTCTTTGTCAACTAGCTCTGAAACTATTTTTTGTCCTGAGATTTTTTCTATTGACTCATCTTTTATAATATAAACGTCCCACCCGTCTCCAACACTCGGCTGTCTTCCAGCAGTTGATCTAAATACTTTTTCTGCTAGCTTAATTCCTTCTTCTGATGTTATATCTTTTTTGTATTCCACATCAAAAATTCCCAATGATTCAAACGGTGCTCCAGTTGCCTGATAGGTTTCTATCTTTTGCAAGTATCCATCAGGAGAAACATCATAAAGGCTTGCGCCAGTTTCTTTGTCGTAGCCCGCAACTAAAAAATGAGCTATGCTTGGAATCATAGATGGTTGCCTTATGTTTTGAAATAACATATTGGAAATTAATGAAGCTGTTTCTTTCATGGTTACTTCAGTTTTGCTTTTTAATTCTTTTAGTTTAATTTCCGCCCCAATCATTTTTAGAGTTCTCCTAGAGTCTGATGCAGTTCCTGCTGTAGTCGCAACCATTCTATCGTTGATTTTTTGAATTTTCTCTGCAGTTCCTGCAATATACGCCACTCCGTTACCAGATGCATATGTCTGTCGGTTATCCGCTGCAAGCACGATCCCATCTTTGCAAACTATCCCAACTGTCAAAGTTCCAGTCTTTAGTACATGTTTTTCTAACTCTTTATCCATTTTGTATGTTATCTCTTAAATTATCAGAAGATATAATTATTCTAGTAGTGTATTATTTTTAAATCTTGTGGTTATGCTGTGGATGTTTCTAACCGAGATGGTTCAGGTTGTCGACCTTGTCTGGCTGCTTCCATTAACCTATATTCGGCAGTCATTTGTTCTGGAGTTATTTCTACAGCAGCTGGCTCTTCTGGTTCAGCATTATTTTGTCCCCAGCTGTATTCGTCTCCAAGTTCATTGTGGGCTTTTGCTATTAATGCTCGCATTACTCGTTCGTCTGTTTCCCAAGGGGTGTCATAACCAAAACTTCTTATGACGGCCGCATCATATTTTCTCATAGCAATTGCTCTTTCTTCGATTTTTTCATTTATTCTTCGATCCTTTTCTTTACACATATAAATTCATCCAAGAGTTGCTTTTTAAATCTTTCTATTGTAGTTATTCACTAGTGACTAATTTGGAGGACTTTGTGTTGAGAATGCTTATAAACCCTAATTTGCATACGTTTTTATGGCAACCTATGAAGAAATGCTAGATGCGGCGTATGAGAGTGTGGTTAGAACTGAGGTGGCCCAACGTTTTGAGGTTCCAAAAGTTAAGGGGCACCACGCAGGAATTAGAACGATAATTGATAATTTTGGCCAAATTGTAAATCACATAAGAAGAGACTCTTCTCATTTTTCTAAGGCCCTCGCTAAGTCTCTTGCTAGCTCTTCGGAAATATCAGGAGATAGACTAACTCTGTCTCGAAAGCTATCCAGCAAAGAAGTTAATCAAAAAATTGAAGATTATGTCAAAGAATTTGTTTTATGTAGAAAGTGTAAAAAGCCAGACACAGAACTTTTAGAAGAAGGAGGCAAAAGCTTTATTCATTGTCTTGCGTGTGGTGAAAAGCGTGAGGTTCATAAGGTATAATCGAGGTTAAAACAACTAAATCAAAAATGGAGGAAAAATAAATGGCAATTGAAGGAAGATGTATGCGATGCAAAGACAAAAGAGCAATGAAAAAGCCGGCAAAGATGACTAAGACTGCTAAGGGCGGATTCATGGCAAAGGGCAACTGTTCTGTGTGTGATTGTGGAATGTGTGCTATAATGTCTAAAGACAACGCAGAAAAAGCAATGGCTGCAGGCGATGCTGAAAAAGCATTCTAAATTTGTTTAAATTTACCTTCTCCTCAGATTCTAAGGGGAGGTGGGTAAAGTTTATTTTTTAATTTTAAACAATCAACTTTATACTCATTTGCGGATTAAGGGAGGTTCGCGAAAGAAGATCCTGGGCCTCGGGATAATGGGGCGATTTTTATTTTTTAGAGAATATATGTTTTATAGTAGGGTATATTTTTATAAAGAGGTTTTGCTAATCTTTTAAATGAGAGTATTAACATATGATGGCCACGCAATAAGGGTAAGAATTCCGTCAGGTGAAGAAATTCCAGCGGGTTCAGAAAATGTAGCAGATATCAATTATTCCATCAAGCCGGAATCTATTGGGGATAAAGAGAGTTTTCAAATTTATCGGTCTGGCGAGACTGTAGCTTCTGGGTCTACATTTGGGGATGCGCGCAAAGAAGCGCATAAACTTGCTCTTGAATTTGCAAAGGCCTGGAGTTCTCAGGTGATTGATAATACTGGACTGGCAAAGGTTGCGTAGGATTTTATTTCAGGTATCTTTAAATATTAAATTCTTTATTTTACTAAATGGAAAGACTTCAAAAAATAATTGCAAACGCAGGCTATTGCTCCAGAAGAAAAGCAGAAGGGCTAATCGAAAAGGGGTTAGTAAAAGTTAATGGTAGTATCGCCAAATTAGGTGACAAAGCAGAAGCCTCAGCGGAGATTTTTGTCAATGGCGAAAAAATAAAAAGAGAAATAAAAAAACGTTACTATATTTTAAATAAGCCAAAAGGCATTTTGGTTACAAAGATTGATCCGGCGGGAAGAAAAACAGTCTACGATCTTGATTCAATGAAAAAACTAGAAGAAGAACTTGGGCAAAAGTTAAATTATGTGGGCAGGCTCGACGGTTTAACAGAAGGGTTACTGATTTTAACT
>CAZAZO010000108.1:0-3787 GCA_964489675.1 Candidatus Woesearchaeota archaeon
TTTAGTTTTTCTAGGCAATCTCCTTCCAGTATCATACTTCTCTTTAGTTAGTTAGGAACTAGGCGAGTAGTTCCTTGTTATTTCTCCATGATTTTGGAGAGGAATTTGTTTTCGGGTATTTCGGCTACTTCTCTCTGCTCGTAGTAAGGACAGAACTCTCCCTTGAACCTTACTAGTGAGCCATCGTTGACGCAGAATTCCAATATCCAGAACCCGATGTGAGCAGCGATGTTCCGCCCCCTCATAAATGGGGTCTGGCTTTCCAAGCAACCACCCTGCACTGCTACCACATTCCTGTAAGAAGGAATGAGTTCGGCTTTGTGGAAGTGTCCCACCAGAAGGATGTTGGGCTTCTGTCCTCCCGACAGGGACTCTATGTATTTCTGCGTCTGGTACGAAAGGGCGTAAGCCGTCCCCTTATGTGGGTGGGAAAGCCGTATCTTAATTCCCCCAATAGAGATGTCGGCTTCCATCTGGCCAAGATAGGTGAGGTCTTTCCTTCTCTCGGCTATCAGAGTTCCCACATCTATCTGACGGCTTTTCCAGTAGCAGAGACAGTGATTGCCCGTAATGAAATAGGTTCTCATCCCCTTGAACTTGGGATATTTCTCCACCACATAACGGACTTGGTTGAATGCTCCGATGGTGTGGACTTCGTACTCCTGTCCCCGATACATCTTTTCACCTGCGATGATGTCCCCACTATGTAAGACTGCTGAAATGCCCTCCTGTCGGAAAACCTTGTAAGCGGCATTCAGAACATCAAGTCTTTCATAGCTGGAACACAGATGAGTATCAGAAACATAGCCGAACTTATACCACCGCCCCTTGTAGGCTTTGACAGGTATCTGTTGCATTGTAAGGTACTCCCTCCTATTGAAAACTACTCGCCTACTGATATTATGTATTATTTATTGGTTGGTGTCTTTTTCTTTTCTCCTCTTTTAGCCAATCATATTGAGGTTGCCATACTTCTATGGCTTCTTCACCAAATACTTCATCTGCCCATGGCTCATCTCCCCAATTACCAACATCTCCAACGATAATACCTTCTTTAGCTTTTTTCTCTATAAACCTAATTGCATTATCAAGATGGCTTTCACTCATTTTAGATATTTCTATTTCCCCCCCCTCCCTTGTAGTCCATACCTTCTTCATACTCCTATTTAATTAGTTAGGTTTTTAATTATAGCTTGTATTACATTAACTGTTACAGCGTTTCCTAGACACTTGTATCTTTGAGTATCTGATATTCCTTCTGTCCAGTTATCGGGAAATCCTTGTAAGCGTTCACACTCTATTGGGGTTAGTCGTCTGATTCGCATACCATTGGTATATGGTGTCCGCCTGATGGAGTTGGTATTGTTGGACTTATTCCTTCTTTTTTGTGTATTCGGCTGGTTTGTTGAAACATAGGTTTCGTTTGAGTATCCAGAGGAATAATTTGTCCTGAGTGTGTTACTGCTTTGTTCCGGAAGTTTTTGCTTCTGCTGAATATTAGCCTCATTTGTTTCTCCGATAGGAAATACTTTTCTTCTACTTCCTCCTCTAAGATGTCCGATAATGAACACTCTTTCCCTGTTTTGGGGAACTCCGAAATTCTTGCTGTTAAGTACCTGCCATTCAACTCCATACCCCAAGTCGGTGAGAACCCCAAGTATTGTCTGGAAAGTTTTGCCAGAGTCGTGAGATAATAGACCCTTAACATTTTCAAGCAGAAAATATCTGGGTCTTTTGTGCTTGAGAATCCTTGCGATGTCAAAAAAGAGAGTTCCTCTTGTGTCGTTAAATCCCTTTCTTTTTCCAGCAATACTGAATGCTTGGCAGGGAAATCCTCCAACCAAGAGGTCAAAGTCTGGGAGTTCTCTAGCATTGATTTTTGTGCAGTCTCCATAGTTTTTGTGCCTAAAGTGTTTTTCATAGATTTGGATTGCATACTTGTCAATTTCGGAGTAACCAATACAAGTGTGCTGTTGTTTCCTGATGGTTCTGTTAGACTTATTGCCATCTTTCCTATCACATAGCTTTTCCCTTTGAAGTTTCTTGGATTTAGTGCGTACATTGTTATTTTTAGAGCCCTCGGTGGGGATTTGCACCCCACACCCCAAACTTCTTTTAGACTTCGTTAGAAGCGAGTTGAATTTTAGTTTGGATACTAACTCCTCGTGGGCATTGTTTATTCCTAATTCAAACCCCCCTATCCCACTAAACATACTAAAGTATTTCATTTTAATTGGTTAATATTCCTGATTCTAATACCCTTATTCTTTCCTCTAGCCCCTCCAAATAATCAAGATTACGCTTTACCAGTATATTCCTGTGGGCTGTTATCCAGTCTTCCCATTTCTTTCCTTTCTTGCGGACTATGGTGAGGACTATCTGGGGTTCTCCTACTGTGTGATGGCGGTAATGACACCGCTTACAGAGGGGGATAAGGTTCTTCTTGTGGTATCTCAAATATGTACTCTGGCGTTTCTGTATGAAGTGGTGCATTTCATCTGTGGGGTTTCCGCAGACCAGACAGTATGGGTTCTTGGGTACATAGTATTGCTGGATAAGCCTGTCCAGTTTCTTTTGTGCTGTGGTTATACGCTTTGATACTGGCTTCTTAGATTTAACCAGTTTGTTGTGCCACAGTTGATTACTTATCTCACCCATTATTTTAATTTATCTAGTTATTTAGTTGGTTGGTTAGATTTTAATTTTACTCATTGTTCTTAGTTATTTATTGTTTATTAGGGATTTAAGATGACTTAACTTTGGATTATTTTCTTCTAATAATATCTCGTTCATTAAGACTACAAAATCTCCATATTTTTTAGCTTCTCTTTCCCTCCCCCTCTTCTCTGCTTTTCTTACTTCCTTCTCTAATAATCTATGCCAGGCTGTTTCTGCTTTAATTACTGTTTCCTCCATAGCTTCCCAATTATTGTCAAAGTCTTTAAGCATATCTTTATACCATTTTCTGTGTTTGTAGAAGTTTCTCCATTTTTCATCTCGTTTTTCTTTTGCTTTTCTTTCTTCTTTTTGGAGGAAGTCTTTAAGTTCCTTGTCTGCTTTATATTCTGTCCAAAAGTGAGGGTAACATCCATCTGCTTTTTCTACCCTTTTTCGGTATCTTCTACCAGCAGAAAATATTAAATCACTCCAGCGTTTTACCATTTCTTTCTCTTGTTTAGATAGGTTCATAGTTACTTAGTTATTTGGTTAGAATAGAACTGAAAGAGGATATTAGGACTAACACTGGGCGAGACAGATACAGATACAGTCGGTAGGGGAGTTCTTTTCTACCTCTTTAAACTGTTTTTCATTGAGCATTACAGTAGACATCATACTATAACTGGGGGTATGCTTTTCTACTGCCTTTTCAACATCTGTCTCTATCTGTTCTAGATACTTCTTGGTATTTTTCTTTTTATCCAGCTCAAATGTAATAACATACGCTCTATTAACTGTTTTTTCTTCCTTCTTCATTTTATTTAGTTATTTAATAATCTCTAGTGTGGAAGGTAGGAGTTGCACCTACAAAGATATGAGTTGTCTAGAATGTTCCCATATCCAGCCGTGAGTTGCTAGCACTCACTAACCGCGTTTACATTTCGCCACTTCCACTTTTTACAAATTACTAAGGTGCTAGTTACTTGGCTCTCCATATATAAAATAATTGAAACCTAATTTGGTGTGCCAAGAAATCTTTATTAGTTCTTCTGCTGTGAATCTTCTCTTACCAGATTCTTTTAATGATAAAGCTACAGCACTCTTAAATCCTAACATTTTTGATAGCTCC
>CAZAZO010000109.1:0-3763 GCA_964489675.1 Candidatus Woesearchaeota archaeon
AAGAGCTATACAGCGGCCGCCTGTGGATAGAGTTGGATAAAGGCCCATCCAAAGCTCGTCCAGGCCTTCAACGTGTGCTGCTTCGTCAATGACCAAAAGAGACAGGGCTTCCGAACGACCAGCATCACCGGAAGTTGATGATGCTTTAATTTGAGAACCGTTAGATAAGACAAAGGAAGTTCTATTGTCTATATCTACTGTTGATATTTTTAGCCATGTTGGTAAATTTTTTATAATTGCTTTCACTTTTTTCACTAAATTTGCAGCTGTACTGAACTTTGTCGCAATAACGAGAACATTCTTTTCTCTATGGAACATCATCATCCACGCCACATAAGCGGCTGTAATTGTGGAAATACCCAACTGCCTTGCTTTTAGTATAACATTAAAACGATTATCTTCAAAGTCTTTTAATAATTGTGATTGAAAAGGATATAAATGAAAAGGGATTAGCCCTTCCATTGGGTGTGTTATTTTTGCGTATGTGTGAATAAAAAAATCTGGGTTCTTGCCGCAGCGGACAATTTCTTTCATTATTTCTTGCTTGGTGAGCTTTATTCCCATCGAGGCCTCTTACGACTTAAGGCCGCCGAGTTTATTCATTCTCTCAAACTCTTTGTCGATTTCTCTTTCTGGTTCGACAGGAATTCCTCCAATTGACCAACATTTATGAACCTTTACACTTGTTCTAATTCTGGAAATATATTCTACCAGTACATCCACTTCGCTTGGTTCAGATAATGTAAGCCCATCTTTTTTAATCTTCTTGTATTCCTTTTGGATAAACGACTTTACTTTTTCTACCATTGATTCCATCTCACCTTCGAAGTTATTTTGATGCACTTCTTTTAGTGGTATCTCTGCGTGGTACTTGATATGTAATCTGGATCCAGCCACTGAAGCCGCAAAACCATCCATAATACGCTGATCATATAAGGGGGAACCCTCCTCTCTTCTCAGACCAATTTTAACTGGCTCTCCATTTTCATCTATTGCTCCATCATGGGTATTGGACAATACCTGTGAAATGCAGTCGATTATTTCTAAAGTTGTTGACATAATATAAAATCCCTCTATTGTAAGTAGTTTGCTAATATTAAATAGTTAACTGTTGGGTCTCCAGCCCGATTTCCATCTCTCTTCTCTGCCATCTACATATTCTATAAAGCAACCAAAGCAGCAATCATATCTTAACATATATAAATCATCATTAAGGTCAAAGGAATATGAATCGCACACAGGGCACGTTCTAACTGTGGGTGTTAGTTGTTTATTGCTCTTTAATATGAAACCTTTAAGTTTCCTTTTTTTCTTTTCTTTGTCGCTGTTTTTATAGAAGGCTTCCACCTCTTTTAAGTATTTTTTTTCCTTTTCTTTATTCCAGGATCCATTAGGATTTTGAATAGCCTCCTTGCCATATTTTTCTTTTATTGCTTTCTCTATTTTCGCTATTTTATTTAAGTCTTTTTCTATCATATGTTTCTACTTCACGGAAAAAACAATCGCGAGAGTTGTTGCAATCCCGACTACAAAACCGCCAGAAGCCCACAGCATGCTGTGGCTATTCGGGCGCTCTATTGCCGCGGCGGTTAGCCTATCTATTTCCCTATCTTTTACAGCATTTATTTCAGAGTTCTGTTCATTAATCGTATCAATTCTTAATTTTAATTTGTCCAATTCAAACTCGTATTTTACTCTTTGTTTTTCCAGTTTATAAATAAGACTGATTTCACAATTTGCTCTTTCGCGAGCTGGGGCGCTGATTAAAATAGCGTTTGCTTGATTGTCATAGCACCAAGCTACGGATGCGTCACTTAGGCCTATATTAACCAAGGTATCTGGATTTTCTATCCTTGTGAATGACGCTGGTGGGAGGATTACATCTCCCATGACGGGATCCGCAAAGGTTGTAGCAGGAATAAGGCCTATCAATAAGAATATTATAATATTATTTAACAAATCTAAACCCAAACTCTTCTTCGATTCTTTTTTTAATATCATCAGGATTCTCTCTTGATTTTATAATAACATCTTTTATATCATTTTTTTGCTTTTCTGTCATTATTTTGTTCTTTTCTTTAAATTCTTCCTCTAATTCTTTTAATATCATATCATATTTCTTGTCTAAATTATTTCTTTTTAAAATTTCGTCATTATGGGTATTCTTGAGAATTTCAAGTTGTCTTTCATAAGACTCTCTCTTCGCCTCTATCACCTCCAGCAGTGAATCTGTATTCCTCCTTGTCAAAACATACACCACAATGGTCCATGCCAGTAAAAAAGGAATTTGCCAATTTACCTTCAACCACAGCCACAACTTTTTAAATGATGTTTTCACTACAAGCCAAGTCATACTTCTTCACCATTTTTAAACCCATGTTTCCACTGTGTTGCCATATCCACCAATGCCTGAGTGCCGATATAGGCCAATGTAATTGCTGTCCAATTATCACTCGTAACCATGCCGTATGCACATAAAAATGTTGCTGTTAGCCATGCTAAAAATTTTCTGGATATAAACCTCTCTACATATTTATCAGTAAACGCCTTGAGTTTTGCCACCATTGATACCTCCTTCTTTTCCTTTTACATATTCACCTGGGCATATCCTTCTTTTCTTTCAATGTTGATCTGCATGTCTACACAATCTTTTAAATTATCTAAATGAGAAATGAGTACAACTGTCTTGAAATGTCCCTTGATCATATCCAAAATCCGGACAAATCCTTCCATATTTTCCTCATCCAGTGCAGTGCCAGGCTCATCTAATATAAATAGATCAGACTTGGGTAAACTCGACACAGTTAAAAAAGCTAAGCGGATTGCCATACTAGCTATTGTTTTCTCTGCTCCCGATCCCATTTCCAGCGGACGAGGCTCGTGACGAGGGTGTTTGATAAAAATATCAAGTTTGTCTTCATTATTAGTAATAAACACCTCAAACTCCACAATGTTTGCTAAAATCTTTGCAATTTCTTCGTTTATAAATGGTAACCTATTTTTAATAATTTCATAAGACACCCCATTTGGATGACAACAAGTCATAAGTAAATGATATGCCGCAAAATCCTGCTCTAACTCCTGTTTTTCCTTTAATTGCGATTTCACATATTTAAGCTTCTGCTCCAAGGAGCCGTGCTTCTGGTGGAGCTTTAAGATGCGACCATTGCAGTTCTCAATTTCTTGCTCCTGTTTCTTTGTGTGGTGTTGCAAAGATTTAAGATCCCTAAGTAAATGTTTGAGGTTCTCAATAGCGTCTTTATTTTGATCATATTCTTCGCTCTTGCTTTTTAGTTCTTCGAGTTCAACCTGTTCTTTAAACAAAATAGCATCAGATCGTTCGATGGTTATTTTAGCCGTGGCTATTGCGGTTGCTAAATCTATTTTTTTCTCTAAAAGTAGGTTGAATTTCTCTAAATGAGTCTCCGTCAGATCTGGATTAAGATCATTTATTTCTTCTCCCAAACTGTTTGTCTTCGATGAGAGATGCCTCATCTTGTTATCCACAATTTGAATTAATTCTGAAGCCTGGTAGGCATCTTTAATAAACCTACAAGAAGGAAATTGATCGCCGCAAGGAACATCTGACAACAGATCTCGTTTTCTAACATTTGCCACTTTTTGTTCGGAAAATGATTTCATTTCTTCAATCAAAAAAGATAACTCTTCCCTCTTTTCTTCGATAAGAGCTGCCCGGGTCTTGTAGGAATCTATTTCAAAATTTTCCAAAAAATCATTAATTTTTGGAAAATTTTGAAATAGA
>CAZAZO010000110.1:0-3699 GCA_964489675.1 Candidatus Woesearchaeota archaeon
GAACTTTAACCGGCCTAATACCTGGAATTCATATAAATCTAGTTTCCGTTATAATAATCGGATTCTTCCACGCTGTCTCATTAAGTCCAAATCCACTACTTCTTGTAATCTTCATTGTATCAATGGCAACCGCACATACCTTCTTAGATTTTATTCCATCAATTTATTTAGGTGCTCCCGACGAAGACACAGCCCTTTCAATTCTTCCAGGACATAAATACCTACTAAGAGGAAATGCCCACAGAGCCGTAGTCCTAACGCTAATCGGCTCCACTGCCGCGATAATTCTTCTATCAATTGTAATCCCCCTTTTCTTTTTCATAGTGCCAATAATAATTACAACAATAGAGCAGATGATGTCTTGGATCTTAATTTGGATTTCGATATTTTTAATTTATGACAACAAAAACAAAACTGCAGCCTTTCTAATATTTGCACTTGCAGGATTTTTAGGAATATCCAGCCTAAATATAAATGTAACCGAACCACTTTTACCACTCCTAACAGGACTATTTGGAACCTCAACTATAATTCATTCACTTCAATCAAAAACCTCTCTGCCAAAACAAACAATAGAAAAATTCAACTTAAATAAAAAAGAGCTAATCAAGCCCCTCGCAATAACAACCATAATCTCACCCATCTGCTCATTTTTGCCAGGCATAGGATCCAGCCAAGCAGCAATAATTGGATCTAAAATAACAGGCAAGCTCTCAAAAGATCAATTCTTAATTCTACTAGGAAGCATAAATACCCTAGTGATTACAACATCTTTTTTTACATTATATCTCATAGGAAAATCCAGAACAGGAGCAGCTAGTGCAATCTCAAATCTCTTGACAATCCAACCCTCAAACCTAGCCTTAATCTCAATAGCAATAATAACCTCAGCGCTAATCGCCATCCCACTAACACTCGCTGTCTCAAAAAACATAGCAAAAAACATTCATAAAATTCATTATTCAAAATTATCCACACTAATACTTCTACTGCTAACAGCTATGACAACTATAATATCTGGGCCACTCGGGATTCTAGTGCTAATGGTCGCAACCTCTCTCGGACTCCTCTGCACAACGCTAGGCGTTAGAAAATCCATCCTCATGGGATGCTTGCTAATTCCAACAATTTTGTATTATTGGCCAATATAGAAAGCATAAAATATATAAAATAGCAGGTGACTCAAAAAATATTATCCAAAAATTCTAACTAACCATCTAACAAATTTAGACCACACGGTCCCACTTAAACATTTGTTATCTATGCACAAATTACTATTACATTCAAAATTATTTTCACAAAAAGCATCTGGTTCACTCTGATTGATCATAATACCTTCACTTGAACAATATTGACCAGATTCTATAAATCCTATTGGATAGCAGCTTACACATGCTCCTGCCTCACACCTATAAGGACACTCATACAACTCATACTGCTGATTACAAGACTCATCCCAATAATTTTCCCACAGATAAGTCGCAGACCCCCTACTTATACTATCCGCCTCCCCATCCTTACAATTATCTATCCCAACTAATTCTTCATTAAGAAATATTTCCCCGTAAGTATTATATGCTATACCCCCATCTGTATCATAACAAGTCTGAGGCTCTCCCTCGACACATTCACCATCAAAACACCCATCATCACAAAAAATTATTTTTCTTGCCAAATCATTATTTTCATCACAATATGCCTCACTTAAATCGTTATTGTTCTCACAGACATCTCCCCAAACACTTGTACCATCATTAGCTTTACCATAAACATCTTCAACGACCCCCCCCGTCAGAGTCTATACAGTGATTCTCCCTAATGCAAGCACCACCCTCACATCCACTTGGACAACTCTCCGACCTAGAATGAATTGATTCTTCACCAAAGTCAATATCACAATAATAATCTTCAACCTCATCATCATTAATACACTCATCTGACCTAGTTTCGTTTCCCAATTTTGTAACACCTTGCGTATAAATATCAATTCCGTTGTCTGAATCAGTACAAATATCTGCTTTTTCTACACAAACTCCATCTTCACATCCATTTTGACAGTAATAATTATCATAGTAATCGTTTTCTGTTAAGCTACAAGCATACTCTTTAAGAAAGTTTGAATCGGTACAAATATCCTCAGAAACATCATCTCCAACAGTTATAACACCTCTAGAAAAATAATCTAAACCCCCGTCGGTTTCTGAGCATGTTTCAGTTTCTTCTACGCAAGCTCCATTCAAACAACCATTTGGACAATTATATTGTTTATCAATTGGTTCATCAAAGTCTGGATCACAAAAAAATTCCGTTAACGTCTCTCCCTCACATAGGTCAGCTCCTGTAATATTACCCCAAATAATCGTTCCCCTTGTATAATAGTCAATTCCGTTGTCTGAATCAGTACAATTTTGAGCAGAAACAAATACGGACAAAGATATCAATATCAAAAGAAAAAGGAATGTATGCATTTTTAATACCATTCTAGTTAAAACAAGAAATATTTATTTAAAAATCTATCGACTTAAAAAACTCGACTTAATTAAACAAAAGTTTAAATATATACTACATTTACTAAGATTATGAGAGTAATCCGAGTTGAAAACTGGTTATACTTTCTCGTTTTTATAGTCTACTTATTTATCAGTTTTTTGCTATCCCTACTCACAACAAGAGGCTGGTCAGGATTCCTCACCCTAATCTATCTTGGAGGAGGCATCGTTTTGTTATCATTAGGTATGTTAACTATTACAATCATTAGAAGCGCTAAAAAAATACACTTTCTAAACCTTAATCTACTTGGCCTTATACCTCTTCTCATAGTTCAAATAGCTACACTCTTATTTAACCCACAAGATTGCGGAGATGTTCAAGGATCATTTAGTTTTTTAAGATATGCACTAAATAATTTTAGTATTGATAACCTCTGTGGCTACCAAAACTATGCCACATATAGTCCAATCATATGGTTCCTATTTTTAGGTGTATATTTTTTATTTATCATCATTTATTTTTTTATTATGATCAAGCCAGGGAGGCCTAAAGAAAAAATAAAAACCCCTCTTTGGCTAAAAATAACAATCTGGATAGCTGGATTGAGCTTCATAATATCCTCCTTAAAGAAAGTTTTCTTCTGATTAGTAAATCTCCACACGGCGAACAGCTAGGCGTTAGAAAATCCATCCTCATGGGATGCTTGCTAATTCCAACAATTCTTTACTATTGGCCGATGTGAATAGAAGTATTTCCTAAAGCATCAAATAATTACATTCCCACTAAAGCAAACGCCCTATTTATCGGAGACTTACTACGACATCTCTCCGCTTCTTTAATACAGGCATCATGCATATCTAAATGATAATCAGACATAATTCTCGCCTCTTTTCTCTCCACTTCAGAAAGTTCTCCTAAAACACTACGCGAAGACCACTTAGACCCACAATCCAAATGATATCCAGCATCAACCATATACCTACCCCCCCTACCAACTAAGGCAGAATCATATGAAGAAAATGTAACTAACCCCAAAACACCCAGCGCTGTTAATAACTTTTTCATAAAAATAATAAGATTAAAATATATTTAAGCTTTTCTAACTCTATTCCTCACTCTTCTCCAACCCCGCCAAATTGCCCACCGAACACCCCACCCCCCCCGTATAAACCCTAAACCAAGTGCCCAAGTACCCCCCAAATTACACAA
>CAZAZO010000111.1:0-3668 GCA_964489675.1 Candidatus Woesearchaeota archaeon
CTGCCCAGTTTTATACCTTCTAATTCCTTTCTTGCTATTGGGGTGAAGTGGAATTCTAGCAACAAGATTTGGAGCACCATTAATCTTGATTTTGATAGGATTTGGAACGAAAAAATATCTGGAAGAGTCTTCAATAATTCTTTTATTTATTGTATAAAGTACATCTACTGGAACTGTGGAATCTGATTTTCGCACCCCTTGTCCTACAATGAATTCCTCAATTGCTTTTGGCGAGATGCCCCTGTCTCTAAGGGATTGCAGGCTCCAAGTTCTAGGATCATTCCACCCGATGAACTCTCCAGACTTAACCTCCTTGGCCCCCTTAGACTTAGACAACTTTATGCCCTCTACTGCTAAAAAGCCTGTATGTTTAATCTCTGGATATTTCCAACCAAATATATCCCAAATAAACTTTTCAACACGTGTTTCCATCATTAAATCCTTCCCCCTAATAATGTGGGTGACACCGAGTAAATGATCATCAATTGCCCATGAGAAATCAAGTAACGGATAAACTCTATATTTGTGATGGGTCCTGGGGTGTTTTCTCTCGCTAATTCTAAACATTACCCTATCTCTAAATGCTGGGTCAGGATCTGCCATTGATGTTTTTAATCTTACACAAGAGCTACCTTCCTTTGCTCTGAACATTTTTTTCCACCGAGCAAAATTCTCCTCTTCTGACAAATGCCTGCATGAACAGTCAATTCCTGCTGCCTTGTTCTCACGCATTTTTTCAGTCTCACAATCACATACATACATATAGCCTTTTTTTATCATCTCTTCAGCATATGAATAATAAACATCTAGCCTATCGGATTTGTACACAATCTTCTTAGAATGCTTAACTCCGAGCCATTTTATACCCTCCTCTATTAGATCGTAGGCTTTTGGCTCAATTGGCTTTGCTTCACTTCCAATTGTATCATCCATAACCAATATTATTTTACCATCGTACATCTTGGCATATTCAGAATTCAAAATAAGCTGTCTAGCATTTCCTATGTGAAGTGGGCCAGACGGGAATGGGGCAAAACGAAGAACAACATGACCCTTGTGCGCATTTTCTAAAATGGGTAGGCCCTCGCGAATTTCCCTTTTACTGGCCATGTGCTTTGCCTTCTTTAATGCTTCCTGTTGTGCCTCTAAAGACATCTCGTTAACTTCTGCTAAAACCTCTTTAATGTCTGGTAAGTGGTCCTTAATTTCTCCTTTTTCTAACCCTTCTGCGAAAAGCCCCGCCAAGACAGCTCCCTGGTTGGCCCTGCCATTATACTTAACCGCATTAACTAAAGCATGTGCTTTTATCACTCCTTTTTCTATTTTAGCCATGTCAATCAATGACAATATCCCTATTTAAATTTTTCAATATCCACATCTACATCCCCTCCCGCTTCAACATCTTCCTAGTCTCCAAATAAACCAACTCTTCTTGAACCGTCGCTAACCTTGAAGCATAAGTCTTTAACATATTCTCATAAACTCTAGTCTCAATTACTCCCTTGTTCAAATATTGATCTTGAAGCTCCCTCATCATCCCGATTAATCTTTTCTTCTCAAGGGAAAGCCCAGAAGCTTTGCTTTTAAGACTACTAAATCTAGCTAGAACACTCTCAGTTTTGATTCTGTCCCTAATGGTCTCGGACAACTTCTTTTCATATTGATTCATAGCTTCGTAATATTCTCCCATCGACATCCTATTGTCTTTGAACGTATAGCCTTGGATTAATTCCATTAATTGCAATAATAATTTTTCTTCTTTTTTCAACAACTTAATTTTTCTCTTCAAATACATCTTTTTTGACATAAAGCCACCGAGTAGGCCAATTAACATTAGGCCCAATAGAGAAGATGCTGCTTGAACTGGGTTTTTTCTAGCATAATACCAAGCATTAAACTCACCCTTAGTTTCAAACGCATACATACTTTGAGCTTCATTAATTCTTTGCTTTGCAAGGACGTAGTCGCCTCTATTAAATATCACATTCGCTAAAAGCCATAATTTTTTAGTCTCAAAAACGTCAATGTCAAACGCTTTTGCGTGATTTATTTGTTCTAAAAGGCTAGAATTAACGTCGATAAACTCTTCCGCTGCTAAAACGATCTCTTCTAGTTTTTCAAAGCTAGACTCTAAGCTGCTAAATTCTAGAGTAGAATAGTCTGTGTTCATTGAAGAAAAGTATTCGCCTACTAGATTCATATCCAAGTCACTTTCTTCCATCCAGTCAATGTACTTTCTAGCCTCAAGAAGCATCTCATCAGCCTCTGTCCTTGAAACATCTAGGATATAAAGTGTCATGAATTTTTGCATGGTCTCACTTGTTCCTAAGCTATCCTTTAACAATACATCGAACTGCAATAAATGCTTTCCAGAAGTAAAATAAGCTGGAGCGTTAATTTGCAAAGTAATATTTATTTTTTCTCCAGGGCTTAAAACTTGGCCGCTTCCTTTGATGACATCGACATACTCAGCGTTGTCTCCCTTAACAATTATATCAACAATGGTCTTTTTCTTCTCGCCAGTATTTTCAATTGTGAAGTAGAATTTATTTTCCTCTCCGTTAAGAAGTTCAAAAGTTCCTTCTGATTTACTGAACTTGTCCTCAGAAGAACCACCTCCGCCGCCTCCGCCGCCACTGCTAGAGCCAGGAGAGGTACCTGAAGGAATGGTAGCTTCCGTTTGGCAGCTAGGACTACAACCATCTCCACTCACTCTATTCCCATCATCGCAGGTTTCAAATGCAGACTCTATATTTCCATTGCCACATTTTACATCAGGATCTTTAGTCCCATTTAAGTTCCAACAACTTTCAACTATTATGCCATCGCTGGCTCCATAACAGTCAAACTTCAAAGTTACAGAGTCTGTGAGCTTGTTTGCAAAACTTGAATTAAGCTTTGTTAAGTTTCCTGTAACATTTGCATATCCTGATGAATTCAGAATAAAAGTATATAATGATCCTTCAGTAAAATTGCCAATATTTGTATAGTTTAATTCCAAATTTTGAGAAATTTGTGAACTGTTTGAAATGTTTTCATAAGAATAGTTAAGTCTCCCCGTAACATTTGTAAATACAGATGGGACTACCCAATAGCTTGTCAGATTATATACTGAGTTTCCAACCGACCCATTACCCATTGCATTTTCTATATAAGAAGAAATATTGATTGTGGATCCGTTTATATAAACCGTATTATATTCATAATTTTCATACACATCTAAATCAAAATATGGGCCTGCATTCTGAATACGAATTAATCCTGGAAAAATTTCTGATCCTAAGGATGTCACTCCTGCTTCTAGGTCTGCAGAAATCGTTAGATTATATGGGACGGTCGTACCTGAGGTTGTGTTAAATGAATAATTAACAGGTATCATAACGCTTGTATTTGCATCAATATAAAAACTAGCAGTAGTAAGAGAATTATTATACTTAAACTTTGTCGAATCTGCATTGGAACTAAGGGTGAATAGCGCCCTACAGTTTTCAATGCTATAATTGTAATCTCCCGTATTATTTATGAATATGTTTCTAATAGTACTACTGGAGCCAAATCCTGGAGTCGTCCCCATTTCCGCTGAATTTGAATTGTCAGTATATGTATTCCAACCACAATCCCACTCGCTATAAACTGTACTATTATTTGTCACGTTAATATTCCCTGCA
>CAZAZO010000112.1:0-3647 GCA_964489675.1 Candidatus Woesearchaeota archaeon
CCCGCAATCGGCCGAGAAGCAGCAAAAGAATCTTTAACAGAAATTAAAAAGAAGCTTGAAAACTCTGATATGGTATTTATTACATGCGGTCTTGGTGGAGGAACGGGAACCGGAGCAGCCCCAGTAGTAGCAGAAATTGCAAAAAAACAAGGAGCCTTAACCATTGGTGTTGTAACCTTGCCATTCAGCGTTGAAGGAGCAAAAAGAATAGAAAATGCCCAAGAGGGTCTTGAAAGAATGCAGTCAATAGTAGACACTTTAATTTTAATTCCAAACGATAGATTGTTAGACTTAGCAACTGACCTGCCACTTCCAACAGCGTTCAAGATCGCAGATGAGATTTTAACTAATGCAGTTAAGGGAATAACAGAGCTAATCACCTCTTCTGGTCTTGTAAATTTAGATTTTGCCGACATCAAAACAGTTATGGGTGACGGGGGAGTCTCTCTAATCGGGGTTGGAGAATCTGACACAAACGAAAGAGCAAAAGAAGCAGTAAATAAAGCACTAAACAACCCCTTGCTCGATGTTGACTTTAAAAACGCAATAGGAGCTTTAATTAATGTTATCGGTGGAAACGATCTAAGTTTAGACGAATACAAAGAAGCAGTACAGCTAATTGGCGAGCAGCTCTCACCTGATGCTAGAATTATTTCTGGGGCTAAGATCTCGCCAGACATGGAAAAGAGCCTAAAGGTCATGGTTATAATTACGGGCGTTCATTCTGCTCAAATCTCCGGGGAAAAGATGTCGATTGAAGAAGGACGAAGACAAGACATGGAGAATGAACTCGGGATAGAGTTCTTTGAGGAGTAAAAGATGACACACGCAACATTAAATTTTGGAGTAGATGACGGATATGCTATGGGCACTCGTTTAAGAAATTATGCAGAGGAGAATTTTAATTCTTCAGATAGAATTAGTGAAGATGGAACAATCATCGATGTTTATGAGGTTGAAAGACTTGCGGTTGTAATTAGAAGGAATATAGATTCCGGTGATGTCGAAAGGGGATCTGTAATTGGAGAAAGGGGAGCGGTCTTGGGGTTAATCCAAAAATTAAATCTAAACGATTCTGTTGAATAAATATGACAAAAAAATTAAGTGCACAACACAAAGAAGCACGTAGAATAGTCAGAGCCTGGGGGAAAGCCATGCGTCCATTCGCAGACATTCATACTTATCAGGGGAATGGTCACGATTCTTGCGATACATTGGAGGTAGATCAAAGGGGTACAAAAGTTGAAGTTGAGAATTTAGGGGATTTTTATATGAGAGCTTGTTGTGGCTTGCCAAATGGCTGTGAGTTTGCTTACTCAAGAGAAGTCGCTCCGTTCGAGAGATTGGACGATAACGGAAGGGTGGTAGGAGATTCTAGCGGAAATAAAGAACTAGCCTTTGGCTTATTAGAACCCTTAAAGCCTTGCTATGATGCCGATGGATTTGAAGGTTTTGTTGGTGGCTATGCATATGCAATGAGGGCTAATTCATCACCAAGCATAACATTTGTCAAAAGAAATGCTACCACAGACACATTTGATGTTTTTTTAGAATTATCAAGAATGACAGATAGATTCTTAGATGGACATTTAAAAAACATAGAACAAAATAGGGAAATGCCTTTTAGATATGTTGTTAGAACCCATCAAGAATTTCCAGGACACCTTACTGTAAAAACCCTAGATTCTTTTGAAGATTTGAGTGATGCAAAATTTGTTATTGAGGCTGCGATACCCTGGAGAGGTGGTTCAGTCGACGGGAGCACAATTTATGCAGCAGGGGATGCTAAAGGTATTGAGAGATATGTCGGAGAATGCAGGGGAAGGGTCTTGAGCGTAGATGAATTTGTAAGAGGAGGAGCATTGGATGAAAGATAAAATAAACCCCATTCAAAGAGCAGTTGATAATTTAGGAAAAGTTGCAAAGAGATTTGAAAAAAGAGCTGGAGAGACAAATAGGACTCCAATGCAAGTTATGAGAGATGCTGCTCTTTACGAAAGAGTCGGAGAAGGATTTTCAACTGAACGATATAGGTTTAGTGATAGTCAATATAAATTTTTAGGGAGGTTGGCTGTTTGAATATGGCACATATTAAATTAGATTTTGGAAGAGTGCAGGGGGACTCTTATGGTTGTGATTTAAGAAATTATGCTATTAGAAGAGGTATATCTGACGACAGAATTGCTCATGGAGATAATAGCGTAGATGTTTATGGTGTAAATGAATTAGCTGTGATTGTTGTAGCTGATAATAAGAGTGGGCTCTTCAGTAGAGGTGCGATAATTGGAGAAAGAGATAGGGCAAATGCCTTGGTAGATAAATTAAATTTAAGAGATTATATTGAGGAGTGAGTATGGGAGACAACCAAGAGCTTAATCAAAGATTCTGGATTGTAAAATCCACAAGGGCTTCAGACTCAATGGGGCTTGTTAAGCCAAAAGTAAGTGTTCACACTTGGCAACCCGGAGAGGACTTGTCAGATCCCATATGGAAATCAAGAAAGATTCCTTTTCAAAGAAGTAATCCTGTAAAGATGGCAGAATATCCTAATCATGTTTTGCCTATTTGGACTGGAGGAGGAGATTGCTATCTTGGACTAAATAACGGAAGTATTCATAAAATAATTGCATCAGATGATAAAAAGAATAGATGGGTAGAAACTTTTCCATCTAGATTTTCTGACTATAATTGCTTGAGAGGACGAGTAAGAGACAATGAAGAGCATTTAATTACTCAAGGCTGGAGAAAAATTCGCTCGCTAGTAAATTTTGATAAAGGTGTTTATGATGCTAGTCTAGCAGGATTGTTCGAAACCGAAACTGGAAAACAAATTGATGGAAGAAGAATTAGTTCAGCTGTTGTTTATGACGGTAAGCTGTGCATTGTTCCAACTCACCCACCAATGAGTGAAAGAAAGGACGGGGCTGAATCTTATAGGAGATATAATTCAGGAGATTTAGTTGATGCATTAACTGATAATATTATTTTAGAGAGACTTACGCCTTTTGATGGCTCGGGATGTTCTCAAGCAGATTATTTAATACAGGGTTCTCGTGCTTATGTACATCACGGTAATTCGTCTTCAGAAGTTACCATTAGAGATATTCCAACTGGAGAAGTTATTAGACATGATGTGGTTCCCAACATTCAAAGATTTGTAGCACACAATAATATTGTTTATGATATAAGAGATGGTCAGGAGGAAAGAGGATATACCTTGGTTCAAACAGAGGCTCCAGATAAAAAAGATTTGAGCTACAAAGTTCCTAAAAATTGTATCTCTGTTGCTTCAGGAGGAAAGAGAGGAATTATATTTTCTTCATATGATTATAAAAAAGACAGGACTAAAATTGTTAGCCATTTAAATGTTAATGAAACGCTATATGAGGGAGAAGGACATTTAAGATTACATAGTTATGGGGGCAGAAGATGATAAGTAAAGTTCAAGGCTTAACGATTCCAAAGGGGACGACACATCTTGATTTATCCGTTGAGTCAGCAGATTATTTATTTAATGGAGATTTTGCTTCTGATAGGGTTCAATTAGAAAGTTGTTTAGCCTCGGCTAGACAAGAGGCATATAAAATGCACAGGGCTGCTTATTCTGGCGAAAGAGTTAATGAAGAAACCACTTATGAGGATTTATC
>CAZAZO010000113.1:0-3603 GCA_964489675.1 Candidatus Woesearchaeota archaeon
TTTATGCCAGTTTTAAGAGGTTCTAACCTTTTATGAATGACCTTGACCTCTTGAGAGATTTTTTCCAAGACAATTAGCGGTTTTATGTCTAAGATATGCAGTTTTTTGTCCTTGAACAAGAGGTTCGAACCTAAATTGGCTAATAGCTGTTTTTGCTTATCTGGATTATTAGTTCCAAACTCTTTTTTAGCGTCTCGGGCAAAGGCAAATACTTTTTCAGCCTTTTCTAATTGTTTATCCACTCGGTCATCAGTATCGGTTAGGAGTTCTTTAAGCCGAGCTTTTTCTTTAGTTAATTCAGCTGTTCTTTTGGTATAGGTTTCTTCGTCTAATTCTTGTCTGGCTCTCATGCCAATCACTCCGTCAATTTCTTTTAGACAATCATTGTAGGCCTTCTGCTGATTGCTTAAGATTATATTCCTATCCTCGGATTCTTTTTTGTTTTCCAAACTTAATTCATTCATTGCCCAGTCATGAAATTCTGGCGGAATCTCTATCTTATTTAAAGTATTCATTATCTGCTCTTTTAATTTCTTTTCTTCAATAGATCCTTGAGTGCATTTTGGATTTATTCTTTTAGTGCAGTGATAATAGATATAACGGTGGACATTGCCATTTTTTTGCCTTTTAATCTTTTTCTCGGCCGTAATCATTGCGCCGCATTCGCCGCATCTCATCAGTCCAGTAAAGGTGAAGTTATGTTTTTTTGATCTAGGTTTTCCTTTTCGACCCAATAAACCTTGAATAAGGTCATATTGTTCTTCAGTGAGCATTGGTTTATGAGCGCCTTGATACCAATTGCCGCTGTTTTTGGGATATTCAAATGTTCCGTAGTAGAACGGGTCATTAAAGATGCGATAGATAGTGCTTCGGGCAACTTTTTTGCCAAATCTATTTCGCAGACCCCATTGTTCAGTAGCTATTTCTAATATCTTGGGCGGAAAGTAATTCCCAGTCAGCATTAAGTCAAACATTTTTTTAACTAAATCGAATCTTTTCGGGTCTTTAATAATTTCTTTTTCACCTTTTCTTTTTAAGGGATTATGCATATAGCCAAGAGTGGCAAAAGTTGGATACCAACCTCGTTCTGCTTTGGCTCTCAGGCCTCTTTTAGAGTTCTGGCTTAAATCCCTAATAAACTGATTAGCCATGCCAAACTCAACACTCATCATTAAAACATTATCAGTTGGATAATAGTTTCTTTCGTGAGTTTTAATATGCTTGATCATTCCTTGTTGGAGCATCCAATTGATATTGCCGCCGTCAACAGGATTGCGGGCTAATCTATCCAGTTTCCAACAGATAATGCCTTGAGCTTCGCTATTATGGATTTTGGTTATTAAATTACTAAACACTGGTCGCCCGGGCGCCTTGGCTGATTGGGATTCAGAAAGAATATCAATAATTTCTAAATTGTCTCTTTTAGCGAGCTTGGTTAATTCGTTTATTTGGGAATCAATTGAAGCAACCTGACGATCTTCTGATTCAGAAGATTTACGCGCGTAAAGAAGATATTTGATTTTTTCTTGGTTTGGCTGGTTCATTTTACCAAAAATGGCCCGAGCGACGCTCCGCCCGAGCCATTTCTGGGGCCGGAGCGTCAGCCCAGTTTATTATTAAAAGTTGTCAAAAGTCCTTTCTCAACACAAGTATGTTCCCAAGGCCCTACAAGTCAAGTGGATAAAGTAGTATACATATATTACCTTCAGCTATTTACTTCTTTTTGACAGATTGCTATAATGATGGTGTTATAATAGTTCTTTTCAAATGCGGTTTAGAATACTATGAGGCAAGTATTTTGGATGTCAAATTATTTGATTTCTGGAATACTTGTCTCATAAAGAGATAAGTCGTCAGTCCGAGCGATTCGGGCGAAAAAATCATACATAGGAGGTATTGATGATGACGACACAATCGATCACATCAGGTCAAAGAAAGCAGTATTTCAGATTTATCGAGGATGCGGCTGAACGTGCTCTCACAGAGGTTAATCCTGACAAGGATGGCATTCAGAGAATCATTGAGCACGGTGACGAGTTCGCTTCCATTGTCAGGAGTGCGGCAGCAGGCGCCTTGAAGGATTTGTCGGTTTCCGATAAATTCTATCTTTCGGGCTATCGCGAGCCCGTTGAGGTCTCTGATCAGATTGACATTTTGCGTTCGCACTGGCCCACACTCAATCCCGATGGTGCTATTCGTTACATGCAAGAAGTTTACCCCTCGCTTCAGCTTCCTAACTGGATTGAAGGTTCCTTCGCCCTTATTCGTCCGGGATTCTTTTCCGATAATTACGGCGAGGAGCTGGAAGAAGTATTGAAAGCGTTGGCCAAAGATCGAAAGGGTAAATTTCACAATTATCGCGAAGGCCAGCTCGGACCTGACCATCTGCGACAGAATGCGCAGACCCTCTCAATGATGAATCAGATCGTGGAACGGCAGTCGGGAAGCGACATCATTATCGTGCCAGAGCAGTTCGGCATACGTCATCGTGGCTGTTCGGTTCGTCGGGCGAGAGAAGTGTTTGTTGTTTCGGAATTCGGCGAAGGCGCCAAGAATGTCGGGACAATGATTCTGACTAATCCTATTCGTCTTCAGCACTACGATGATTTCTGGATTGATTGTCCTGGCGACGAATACGCTCCTGACGCTGACGGCTTTTTCTCGAACGCGCCCTACTTCTACTTCTCCTTCGGCAAGGTTGAGTTCGACTCCAATCGGGTCGACAACTTCTTCGACTACTATGGATCGTTGTCGGGTTTTCTTCCGAAGTCTCTCCAAAAGCTACAAGAAGTATCCATCATGGATGCTTTTTGTTTTATTTCTGCCGAGTTGAGCGTATCCATCCTCCAAGCATTCTGCCTATTTCATCAATTATTTCCTGTAAAAGAACATATTTTTTGTTATCAATTACTTTTATTTCTTTACAAAGACGCAAGAATACTCTTAAGAAATTTAGTTTAAGACTGGCTTTTTCTAATATCGGAAGTTTATCTGTTTTAGGTAGCTGGCTTGCCCATAAAATACTTTCCAGAATATCTAAAATGAGATTTTCGCAACGCTGCCATAAAGTGTAGCGATCTTGCTTAGACACTGTGTTTCGGTAACTATAAAAAGTCTTATATAGCTGCATATGATGAGATACATAGGTAACACCTCTAAAATCAAACAATTAGAAGAGATTTATAAGAATAAATTTAACATAGAATAGATTTGTTTTTAAAACAGGTTCTAACGTTGTCCAGATTTATTTGGTATTTATTGTGTTTTTTGGTATAATTATAACAGTTTAAAGGTCGAGTTTATTGTTAAAAAGTAATTATTAAATTAAACAATAAAATTTATGAATAAATTAAATGCTTTAGATTGGGTTGCTTTAGTTTTGGTTATTGTTGGCGGTCTGAACTGGGCTTTGGTAGGGCTTTTCAGTTTTGATCTTGTAGCTGCTATATTTGGAGATATGTCAATTTTGTCCAGAGTTGTCTATGTATTAGTTGGCCTATCAGCAGTTTATGTTTTAGCGAGCCTTGGCAAACTGGCTAAAAAATAAAAGTAATCTTACATATAGAATTAGGTTAGAAAAAACATATTTATAGTATGTCAGCT
>CAZAZO010000114.1:0-3583 GCA_964489675.1 Candidatus Woesearchaeota archaeon
GAGGACACCACTCCCAAGTCCGATCAAGGTTGCTTGGGAAATTGTCGTAAATAAAACTTCCATTATAATAGATTCCATAGCACTCTCTCCTGTCGTCAAGTATTTGGAATGTCATTAGTAGCCCCCACTAGACCCTCCGTTGTTTATTTTTGAAGCACCTGAAGTTGATTCAGTGGAGGGCTCGGTATCTTTATTTCTTTCTTCTTCCCTGTGAATGAAGTAATTCAAACCACCATACTTAGATTTGTATGTATCTCGGAAAGTATTATTAATATACCTCATTGCTTGAGAACTGTCAAGGTATTTTGTCTTATTTATTTTTTCTATCAACATTTTCTTTGTTTGTTGTTTTAATGCTCCCTTTTCCTCAATGGATCTGATTTCCATGTATAATGATAGCCACATAGATATGGAAATGATTTGTTGTGCTTGCAATACGGTAACCGCTGTTCTTTCTTTGATAACAGAAGAGACTGTTTTGGGGCACTTAGATGTGGTTATTTTTTCAATTGGATAGTTTCCAACAAAAAGATTGTAACCGTCAACAAGGTTAACTTGCATAAAATCATAATCAACCATGTAAGCATAATTAAATTGTCTTAAAAATATATCCTCTGTGGTGTACAGTTGATTTGCTTTGGCATAAGGAAGAAGACCGGGTGATAAAATGTCAGCAACCATTAATGTTGGTGCGAGGCGAGAAACAGAAAAACCGTTTGCTCGGCAAACTTTTAAATAATATGGAAAACATACACTGCTTAACACTCTTTGCTCTATTAATTCATCTTTGCCATACTCTAGCCCACCAATGTCGATGGCGATTCCAGAAGTAAATATGCTTGAGGTTGTTGACCTTTGCCAAGAAGTGAAAGTAAAAGAATTAGAGCCGCTTTGTTCTTTGAAAAATTTTATAAAATGGTTTATAAATTCATTAAAACCAATGACATGCTTTTTCATATTCTTTCCAACTAAATAATTGGATATATATTTATTCATTAATGTTGTTGAATAATTATTATATAATTCAATTGGAGATTGGTAGGCTTTTCTAATACTAAACTTGGAAAATATTGGCTCATCACTTGGGATAGTATTATTTTCTCTGGCTGCATTCATAGAATTTTTAACAGCCATAAATGCATCAGAGGCGAAATCTAACAAACGATAAGATGATTCTGTTTCATTCTCGGAAACTATGATTTTCATTTTTTCTTCTTTAGGATATACAGTGTTTAGCCTCGTATCAACTCTTCCATACAAAACATCTTCAGCAAAACTAAAGTCTCTAACTTCTGGTTTTCTTTCGATTCCTTCAAAGGCATCTCGCTTGTACAACCCTCTATAATAAAAGGCTTCCCAAGGAGATTCCGTTGTGTTGTCTGCTTTGTATTTTGCCATTTATTTTCTCCTATTTTTTCTTGTTCTTTTTCGCTTGGGCACCCAATTTTATTGAGTTTTGAATTGAGGAGTTCAGCACCTCAACACACTTAGTACTCTTTTTAGGAGTTGTATCATCAATTTCATGGTCCAGATCATCTATGCTTTTTGGTGGATCATCTATATTATAAGCAACTCTGTTTGTTGTTTGGCCATCAAGAGCCATCGTTCTTGACTCTTGGTCGCCACTATATTGAAACACCGCTTCAACTGTGGTTGTAAAACCAGATGTTGAAATATTAGAACTAACTTTCGTTATAATATGATACCCGCCGATTCCAAGGGCATTTGCGACAGACCGATTGGCGCCGCCAGCGGTTGGATCCCAGTTGGGCCCTCCAAAAGATCTAGGATCAATAAAAATCTCCATGCCGGGATAAAACAATGTATTTCCAAACAATTCTAATGTAACATTGTAAACTGCTCCAAGTTGCAGTAGGCCATAATTCCCTTGATTATAAAATCTAGCTTCACGAAGATAGGCCATATCTGTTTTTGAGAAATTGACTGTCTTGAGTATTCCTCGGCTTGAGCCGATTTGAAAATGATAGGTTCCTCTTTTTTCGTCTTTAGATCTAATGCCTTCGCCCCGGTGGCCGGTAGACATTAAAGGCGATACTGCATACAAAAGAGTGTAATTAAAATAATTTCCTATCGGATTTCTTTTTCCATTTAAATCTGTATCGCTTGATTTAAAAGGTAACACAGAATCTTTTTTGTTATATTCACTGTTGACATCAAAAACTAGTGATTGGTTTGGAGTTGCTTCTCTAAGAATCGACAAAGGATCGTAATAGAGATTTTTATGTTTGCTCCCAAGTGCAGCATATTGTGCTGTTTGAAACATCAAAGATGTATCAATTTGTCTGTTTATACATGCATCCGTCATTAAATCAATGACAGCTTTAAGCAAATCTCTAATGAAATCCATCAAAGGGTACACAATCCTTTCGGGCTTAACTACATGCTCAACATACCATTCATTGAAATATCTAACAGAAATTGGAATGTCTGCTATATTGGCACTAAATATGGGACTCCCACCTTCTTTATTGGAGTCTTTATTTTTTTTATTATAATCGCTATATGTAAATGAAGACAACAATGGAATAAAGCTTCTTAATTCTGGTCTCCTTTCATTATATTGTATAGTATTATCATATTCAGGGTTATATCTTTCTCCTAATTCTCCGGGTTCATATAGACAATCCATTAAAGTATACAGCAAGTCTCCTAAAAAATAAAAATTAACTTCTTTTTGGCCTTTCTTTTTTCCTTTAATTTCGCTCAAATTAACATTCTTAAGTTCTGGGGGTTCTGAGCTATAGTCTTTCAAATATTCTTTGACTTTCTTTTCATCAAAATAAACAGTTCTTTGAAGTCGTCTCAAAATCATCCGGCGACCTATTGAGCCTTGAGCGGCTCGAATATATGCACCTTCATTTTTAGCTTGCAATTTTAATAATGCATTGATCTCAGCGGTGTCACAATTACCTTTTTCTAACAAATCTCTTATTTTCATGGTTTGTTTTTTTCTAAAAAATTCTATTTGTGGTGTAGAGAGAGCATTGACATTAGACGATCTTGTCTCAGATTCAATATAAGCGGCATAAGTGATTTTAATTTCAACGGTGCCATCGTTTCTAAAGTCAATATCGTGATCTATCATGTTCAAAAGAAAAGTTTTATTTATCTTGAATAGCGATTTGTTAAAATCCTCTAGTTTAATACCCCTTCCAGATAAAATGCTTTTAAATGAGTCATCGGTTCGTGGATTCCAACCGACATCAGCACGAATTCTAAAATTTGATGGCTTAAATTGATTTGGGTGAACAGTCTCGCTTGGTTTGACATTCTCATCGTTATGGGGATATAGTAGTAAATCAATATACCGGTATCTTTTTTTACGACCAGTGGAGCCTCTTTCTTTTGTTAATTCATTAAATGACTGAAAAAATAGAACCAACTCTGCTTGAATGTCTTTTTTAGCTGTCGCTGGCGTCCCACCTTCATAAGAAAAACTGAAGCTTTTAATTCCGGCTCCTCTTCCTTTCTCAAACTTTTGAGAATTCTGAAGAGAGGCTACTTCTTCTTGTGAGACATAATTGTTAAATACAAATTCTGTTTCCACATCCTTGCCATTAAG
>CAZAZO010000115.1:0-3561 GCA_964489675.1 Candidatus Woesearchaeota archaeon
AAATTAATTAAAATTTTTGAAAGTCGAGGTGAGATTGCTAGCTCTTCTCTTCTAACGGGCTTTGCCATGTCTCTAGTTTTTACACCTTCGTAATCATATTCTTTGGTTAGGGTTGAGAAATAAACTGTGCCTGAATTTTCTGCTAAGAAGAAATGGATGTCCGCGTGAGGAATTTCAAATTTTTCTCCGTCTTGTGCGCTAATTCTTTGACGTCCGTGTTTTAAGACGGCTTTTCTTTTTTCGCTTTTAAATTTCTCTTTTAGGATGTCGGGATAGATGTTACCAAATGAGCCATATTTGAATTTATCAGAATCGTATATGTCTTCTGTTTCTATATATTTAGAGACATCTTCTTGGGTTCCTTCGCAAAGTACTAGCCCAGAAAATATAGTTCCGCCAAGATTTTGAATATTAATTTCTTCTCTTGCGTCGATAATTAAATAATTTTCTTCAAATAAAACTTCTTCTGGTTCAAGGTTGTAGGAGTTTGCATATGACAGAATTTCTGCTCGGGAAAGTTCGGGGTTTCTGCCCAGGATAAATACTTGTTTCATAAAATATAATCGTAGAAAGCGGTTTTAAGGGTTTGGGAAGTTTTTTATACTTGGTCATCTTGAAAAAATAATGGAGCAATATGTAACTCGGATAGAGGTAAGACCCACAGATGATGACTTAGGTAGAGGGCAGGCTCATGGCGTTTTAAGAATAAATGCTGAGACAGAAGAGGCCGCATATGAGATTCTAGAGAGCGCCAAGGGAAGAGTGGTTGAGAAATTACCAGCAGAGTATTCCGAAGGATTTTCATTAAGGATTGGGAGTTCTTTATATCCTGACGTGAAGGCATTAATCAGAATGGAAAAAAGATGCATCGGAAAACAGCTGCATGATATAGTTATTTCATAGAGGAAGTTTCGTTGTTAAAAAAGTTTAAAATATATTTTTTAAATGCAGGAAATACATTAATATTTTCTAATTCTTTTCTAGAAAAAAATTGCATCTTTTGACCTTCATTAAGATTCAAATTACTAATATCTTTTGAAATTTCTGTTGTAAAAATATTATCTTCAACAGTCTCGCCATCTTGATTTCTAATTTTTGTAAATAATTTATTGAAATGTGTTAATTCTAAGCCCAGTTCTTCATTTAGCTCTCTTTTGAGTGCATTTTCTGGGGATTCTTTGTCTTTTATTCTACCTCCAAACAAAGTCCATGTGTTCGGATAAGCAATATTTGGACCATTGTCTCTTAGCTGTAAAAGAACATGATTATTATTTAGCATCATTACCTTTGAAATTCGTTTCATACTAATTTTCTCACAACCCTTTTCTTTAGTAAGTTATATCCTTTCTGGGCTATTTTGCTTTTTAGTGCTTCCTTTCTTGAAATTGTTTTCGGTTTAATGAATTTAACTTTCTTTGAGAATTGATCTTTTGTAAAATCAATTTCATTTCCATTCTCTAATTTATTCCAATAATGATCCCATTTAGGGTTTTCTTTCACGTAGGAATATAATATTTCTCCTCCAAAGTAATCTTGTACAATTAATGCAACAACTCGGCAATGTCCCGCTGAATCTGGCAAAGTTTTGTCATCCCATAAAAATTTGTAATGGCAGGTATCTCTTCCCCATGAAGATTTTATCGTTTTTTCTAATTGTTTTAATGTTAACTTTTTCATTTTATAGCTCCTAAAAATTCTTTTGAATCTTTAATTATTTCTTGGGTTACTGCCTTGTAAACAATTTTATTGTCTATTGTTTCGTATTGATGAACAATGTAATTTCTCATTCCTTTGGCTTTTTTCAATTTTTCAGCTAATTTGCCAGAAATGATTGTTGCTTTTTCCAATATATCAAATGCTTTTTCGTCGCTATTTGGGAGTGGAAGTTGTTTTTTCTTTATGATTAAAATAGCAAGATCATTGGAAGCTTCAATTATCGTTTCAAAGAGATTGTAGCAGGCTCTCTTTGTTTTTATGCTGTTTATAAATTCGTCAAAGTTTTTGGGCATTATGCTTTCAAGTTCAATTATTAATTCTTCTATTGTTTTTATCTTGTCTTCAATTCTTCCCATATTCATAGATAATTCTTCCCTTGTTTAAGATTTCTTTTTTTATTTTTTCTGGCAATATATTAAATACGCTTATTTGGACTTTTGAGTTGATTTTACCTTGTGAGTCTATAATAAACTCCGAGGCTCGTTTTTTTTCTATTGATTTAAATTCCACGGCAATATCAATATCAGAATTGATTCTTAATTTGTTTTCCACATAGCTTCCAAATACATATATTTTTTTTATTTTGGGATATCCTTTAATTTCTAAAATTTCTTCATTTGTCATTTTAATTATATGATTTATTTCCTGAGCTTTTTTCAATTTGAATTCTTTTTCAAATAAAGATATTTTTTTTATGATTTCAAGCTTTGGACGAATATCTCTTGATAGACGAGTTTTTTCAGAAGCAGATAAATTTATTCCCAATAGTTGTTTTTTTATTATTTCTAGCTCTCGCTGACCGAAAATCTTGCGCATTCCTTCTTCTTGATTGATTAAATCTATTAGCCCCATATTAACATTATTGCGATATTAATTAACATTATTATGATAACTCAGTATTTAAATGTTTCGTTGTGATTTAAGATTATATAAAATTGTTATACTTGTTATAAAAATCTACCTAAAAATTATCTAATCCAAATTAACAGTTCCAACAGCACAAGGAAGTCTAGCCTTAATTGATTTGATAAGTTTTCTGGCTTCAATCTCACCCTTCTTTGTTTTTACTCCAACAATAAACATTAATTGTCCTGGCTTTACCATTGCTGCTCTACCCATTGTTTTTCCAAATGCCCTACTCATACCAGTTTGCATTCTATCAGCTCCAGCACCTGTAAGCATTTTGTTT
This sequence comes from Candidatus Woesearchaeota archaeon, assembly GCA_964489675.1. Lineage (GTDB taxonomy): Archaea > Nanobdellota > Nanobdellia > Pacearchaeales > GW2011-AR1 > JAGVXH01. The sequence continues at coordinate 2,906 of CAZAZO010000115.1, forward strand.
TCTCTTAAGATGTGGTGTGGGAAAATCTTTACTTCTAAATAAAATTCTTTACCAACCTTTGTTTGCAAGTGTCTGTTCAAATACTGTCTAACAGCTTCAATAGGGTTGTCTCTTATTTGAGCTTTTTCTTTAGCTATGATTCCAATTTTTACACTGTATTTTCCTGCATCGTATCCTGTAATATCACCCATCTTAAACTTAACAATTTTTGAATTTGGAACAGTTTTAATGTAAGACTTACTTCTCTTTTTAGATGCTCTAGTAAATGGTCTAGCATACTTTTTTGTGTAAGCAGCTCCTTTTCTTAGTGCCATTATTCTTTAGCCTCCTCAGTTTTTTTTTCAACTTTCTTTTCTTCTTTTTTTGCAGGAGCTTTTTTCATCAATTCTCCTTCGATTTCAACTGCTGTTCCAATTGCTTGTCCAGGAAGTCCTTTTTCAAAAATTGCTCGAAGAACACCTTTATTCCCGTGTGCACTAGAGATTACTCCGCTAATAACTTTAGCAGCTTTTCCGGACGAAGTCCAGCTAACTTTTTTGCCAACTAGTTCACTAGCTTTCTCTCTTTTGTTAATTCCAGCTACTTCTAGCAAAAAGTGCCTTGGCTTGTAAGTCTTTCTTCCTCGTCTGAATTGTACTACTGTTCCTTCCATTTTG
>CAZAZO010000116.1:0-3537 GCA_964489675.1 Candidatus Woesearchaeota archaeon
GGAAGCATTATAAACAGGATCTTGAACAACTAGTTGAAAAACTTGATTCAAAAAGTGTTCTTGTTTTGAATTCCCCATCAAACCCAACAGGAGCAGTTATTCGCCCTATCGAAATGAGGCAAATTGCTTCGTTAGCAAAAGAGATGGGGGCACTAGTGATCTCTGATGAGGTGTATTCTGAAATTTACTTTGGAGATAGACCTGAATCTATTGCAAAATATGCTCCGGAGAGGACAGTTGTTATGGATAGCTTATCTAAATCTGGGTTAATTCCTGGGATGAGAATTGGCTGGGCGGTTGCTCCAAGTGATTTAATAGGGGGAATTACTAAGGCTCATCAATTTACGAATTCTTGCGTCAACTCAGTTGCTCAGGCTGCCGCCATATCTGTTCTAAAGAATCCCGAGCAATTCGAAAATCTTAGAAGATACTTAGTCCAAAATCAAAAAGATTTAGCTAATGTTTTTGCCAGAAACGCTATAGCCGCTTATTCCGATGGGGGCATTTATGTGTTTGCAGACATCTCTAATCTGGGCACATCTGTTGATGTATCTAGACGAATCTTAGAAGAGACAGATGTTGTCTCTGTTCCCGGAAAAGCGTTTGGAGATGCTGGAGATAATTATTTAAGATTTTCATTTGGAGTAGATAGAGCTGCTCTAAAGGAAGGTATAAAAAGATTGGATAGCTTCTTTTAATATGGTACAATTACTGGACAACAATGGCAACTTTGATGGTATAGACCTAAAGAAACTCGGAGAGGAAAAGAAAGAGCCATTTTATATTTATTCTGAAAATAAAATTAATGAAGCGTATAATAAATTAAGAGCTGCACTTCCTGAGAATATGAGGATTTTTTATTCCATGAAGGCTAATCCAAATATCTCTATAGTTAATATACTGTATAAACTTGGTGCCGGAATTGAAATTGCTTCTGGCGGCGAACTTATTGCCTGTAAAAAAATTGGCGTTAAGCCGGGTGATATTGTCTTTGCCGGTCCCGCTAAGGACAATGAAGAATTAGAGCTAGCGGTAGACTATGGAATTCATTCCATAAATGCCGAAGTTCGGCTTTATGATAAACTTTTCTACAATGAGTTGCAAAAAATTAATGAAATTGCAAAACGATTAAAAAAAGTTCAAAATGTTAATTTAAGAATTAATTTAAATTCTGAAATAGAAGGAGCTGTCACAATGAGTGGTGGATCTAAAAAATTTGGTGTTGATGAGGAGGTCGCGGGGGAAATAAAAGATGTTATTTCGCTATTGAAAAATGTGAGGCTAAGAGGTATTCATGTGTTTTCTGCAACCCAATTATTTAATCAGGAAAAGGTATTAGAGAATATAGAACTTGGCTTAAAAATGGCCAACCAGTGTAGAGAGTATTTTGATTTAGAAGTAATTGACATTGGAACTGGGTTTGGGATCCCTTATTCTGAGAATGAAGATGAAATGAATTTAGATGGAGCAAATGCAAAAATCGAATCTTTGTTAGAGCATTATAACCTTAAGGATACTGAATTTATTATGGAATCTGGTAGGTTCCTTGTGGGCCTGTCTGGGACTTATGTTGCACCCATTTTAGATATAAAGGAATCTAGGGGTCGAGATTTTGTTTTAATTAAAGGGGGGATAAATCACCTTTTAAGGCCAGCTCTAATTAATACGAATCACTCTGTTAAAAACCTTAGTTCTGATGCAGAATTAACTAAGGTAGATATTGGTGGCCAACTTTGTACGTCTCTAGATTTTATAGCAAAAGATATTAATATTAATTCTCCAACCATTGGAGATGTTCTTTGCGTCTTTCAGGCGGGTGCATATGGGTACACTGAAGCAATGCCGTTTTTTCTAAGCCATAATACTCCAAAAGAGTTTTTAATTAAAGATGGGGAAGTTCTTTTGATTAGGGAAAGTTTTACTGCAGAAGATCTTCTTTCTAAACAATATTTAAAATGAATGTAAATGAATTACTATTGGAATTAATAAAAATCCCTAGTATATCTGGCAATGAAAAAGAGATATCTGAATTTATCAAAAACTATATTGAAGAATCTGGTTTTGACGTAGAGATTCAAAATGTTGGGGGAGACAGGAAGAATATAGTTGTGAAAGTTGGGGAGCCAAGACTTTATTTTTTGGCGCATATGGATACTGTTCCCGGGGAAGTTGAAATGAAGGAGGAAGATGGGAAGATTTATGGGCGAGGAGCGTGTGATAATAAGAACTGTATTGCTTCTATGCTCATTGCTGCGAAGAGAGCATTCGATTCTGGACTAAGTGACTTTGGATTAATATTTACCGTCGGGGAAGAAGATGACTTTATAGGAGCTAAAAGAATTAGAGAATCCGGCATTGAAATCCCCTTTGCGGTTGTGGGAGAACCAACTGGGTTAACGCCCATAAAGGCACATTACGGAATTAATACATTTAAACTAATTGCAAGAGGCAAGAGTGTGCACAGCTCAGATCCACAACTTGGAGAAAATGCCATTCAGAAGTTGATTCAACTTAATATAGAGATAGGGGAAAAATTGAACCCCGAAATAAAGAGCCCCTTAACCCTTGCTGCGATAAGCGGAGGAACCGCGGACAATGTTGTCCCAGATTGCTGTGAGGCTATTTATTCTATCCGACCAGCCCCCGGAGACAATAGAAATTATAGCGAAGAAGCTCGAAAAATAGTTGGGGATAGGGCGGAGGTTGTTGAAACATTAAATGTCCCGCCCACCCTAAATGAGATTCCCGACTCGCTGAGTTTCCTTGGAAAGGGCGAAGAGGTCAAGTATTGTACTGAGCTTAGCTTTTTAAAAAGAGGAATTGTTCTTGGTCCTGGAAGTATTGAGAATGCACATACTTCCTCGGAACATATCTTAGTTGATGAATTAAAAAATGCTGTTGAAGTTTACTTTAACATTATTAAGAACTTTCAAGATTAGGATTTCTCCCCAACCTTCTTTTTCTTCTTCTTAGCCGCCTTCTTTTTCTTCTTAGCCTTCTTAACTTTCTTCTTAGATGCCTTCCCCCCAACTTCTACCACCTTTCCACCCACAACCTTCAATTCACCCGCCGCCAACCTAGCCTTAAACTCCGCCTTCTTTTTTTCCGCCTCTTCATTACTTGGACATTTCGGGTTAAAACACAACCTCCACGGAGCCTTGCCCCTCTTAAATATCGCAACTTTTGGAAAACCACACTCATCACAAATCTCATGCTTACCCTCTTTATCTCTTGTAGGCTTCACTGAGTTAGTGGGCGGAAGTGAATAAGTAGTTTTACATTCTGGATAATTGTTACATGCTACAAAATATCTTTTGAATTTTCTTCCGTATCTAACCTGCAAATCTCCCTTTTTACAATTCGGACATTTAAAATTAAAGGTGTTTTCTTCTGTTTGCTGCTCAATTACTTCATCCGTTCCTTTTATTAAAGACTTGCCTATTTCCTCCAAATGACCACTAACATCTACTGCGATTTTTTTCACATCTTTTTTGGCTTTTTCTAATATTTTATTTTCTAGCTCCTCTAAATTTTCAC
>CAZAZO010000117.1:0-3459 GCA_964489675.1 Candidatus Woesearchaeota archaeon
CTCTCAAGAATGTTTTTCTCATTTGTTAGCTGCCCCGGATTATTGTCTCCATACGTTGCATATGGTTCTGTATCATCCACTATCCTATGAATTATCGGATGAGCACTTCCCCCGTGAAAGATTACAACATCCCCCTTTTCTATATTTTTTGGACCAACTACAAATATAATATCCCCCTTGGTTAGCCCCTTTTGAAAGTCCCAGTTTTCCGTGTCTTCTAAATATATATCATTTTTAGAATATGTTCTTCTATCTATTATGTCCTCAAACCCATCTTCATCATGATACATAGAACAACTCTCAACTATAACCAATGGCAAACTGCTACCAGTTATTAACTGCAAGAGTGGGAAGAATATGTAAAGAATAGCTATGGCTGCAATAATTAGCGTTACCGCTAATGACGCCCAAGAATCTTTTTTTAGAAACTTCCAAAATTGTATCAATGCCTCTTTTGTGTTCATGTTTTAGTTAGGGTGGCGGGGTTTAAAAGTGGTTTGGTGGGTGAACTTGGAATAATTATATCCCCTCAAGAATTTTTCTTATCTCCAAAGCCTTCCCTTCGTAGCTTCTATCAAAAACATCCTGCTTACTACCAAATGGCTGAAGCCTAGATCTTGCCTCCTCATAATTAGCAAGTGTATCAACAACCATCCCCCTCACCTCATCTTCATAACCGCGTGTACCTATTTTGTTAGGATCTACCTCAAGAACCTTTCCCTCAAAAAATGATCTATCCTCTGAGGGTAAATCTGTAAGTAATATCCCACCACAGGATGTAACCTCGTATAATTTCTTTAAAGGAAGCCTCCAATGACTCGATCCTCCAATGGCAACCTTAGAACGATTTAGCACATCGGCATACGCTCCGACGAAATCCCCGCTTGTCCTGTCTTCTTCATGCCAGTACCCTGGATGCTCCCACCTTTCCACCCTCAAGCCTTCTTTTTCGCCAATCCTTGGCAAGGCGTCAGCCAACCATCTTCTAACTGGATAAACTATAAACTCGTGACTTTCCTTCCCCAGGGAACCGTGAATTAAAATATCGATATCTCTTTCTAGCCCCCTATCTACAAAAACAGAAGAATTATATCCCGTTAATGCACAATGCATATTTACTAACCCCGCATATTCCTCCTGAAATCTTGTGGAGAAAACAATAGCGTCCTTAACCCCATTCTCTCTGATATATTTCTTTTTTTTATCGAATGCCCAAGGAATCCAGTGATCCCCTAGTAGCTCTACAACTGGGACATCGCAGCCCTCTAATGTTCCGTCTAACCCATGAAACCACTCATCTGGAACTAACAAGTGGGTAAAACCCCCTCTTGCCACGTAGGCATTTAACTCATCCATAGTCCTGGGCTTTTGAGTAATGTCGTCAGCAGTTGCTCTTAATTGATCAAGAAAATGGTGATTCATTGTGGAGCTTAGCTTAGAAATATCTCCATATACAAGAACCCTTATGTTGTCATTAAATTTTTTTTCCATTCCGCAAGTCCCCTAATCTCTACGAGAAACAGGTCGCACCCCCCATGTATTTTCAAAGTGATCTGTGCTTTCTTGTATCGTTTTCTCTCTTCTTCTTATTGCCTCATAGCCCTTAAATTCTTCAGTCATTGGATGGTCGTGGGTAATAAGACATTCTGGCTCAAAAATTATTTTGGCCAGGGGCTTATTTTGGCCATCCATTAAATCCTTTAGTGAAATCCACTTGCCTTCCTCAACATCTTGTGACATAGCCCAGTCCTCAAAAGATTTTCTGGTTAACCCCAGGGCCTTTAATGAGAGACTAAAATCCTCCCATCCTATCTTGTGCCCCTCATCATATCCTCCAACTTTCCGAATAAACTCTGGTGTCTTTGCGCTTGTCCCCAGAATGACATCTGACTCCAGCCTAGAAACCCCCGTCATTTTTTTAACTCCAGTGTCTGCGAAGGTTTCGTATTCTAATTTTAGCCTCCTACCTTCAAGATCGATCATAAACCCCATGTTAGCATTATAGAATGGATTCCCGTTTGGCTGAATTAACCTAGGGCAAACTACCTGAGCGCCCTCTTCTTCAATGGCAGCTGTTATTGCCTCATCGTATCCCCTGTGGACCAAACAATCATTATCTAGACTTAAAACCCAGCCCAAACTATTTCCATATGTCCTCATTGCATGTTCGGCAACTACATTTCTTCCCCTGGAAACACCGAGATTTACCCCGCTTGTTAAAACAGTTACGCTATCTGAATAATCTGATCCTAGATCATGTAAATACTCCAGGGTGCCATCTGTAGAGGCATTGTCTAAAAAAACTATTCTCACATCTTCCGTGCTATTCTTTAAAATTGAATTCACTGCTCGCTGAGTTAATGAAAGCCTATTCATTGTTAGGATGCTTACGACACTCTTCTTGGAGTCACCTCCCTTCTTCACTTTTGTTTTATATGTATTTCTCATTTTATTATCTTCCGTTTTGCTAATTCACTAGATATCCAAATTCAAAATCGTGAATATGCTTTATGCTAAATTTTTAGCAGCAATCTAATTTTTAATGCTAGTATCTGGTCTTATGTCTTTTTATCGACGCTGTTGCAGGATTAGCTTATGAATAACCTAGAAGAATTCTCACTTTGAAAAATTCTAACTCCCGCTACTTTAATTTTACAAGAAATTCCTTTTATAAAACTTTCTATAAATTTTCTTCCAACTTCCCCAAAACCCTTAAATATTTCATCCCCCTATATTAACTATGAAAACTTCTGAAATTATGGCGAAAACTGAGACTGGATGCTGTCCAAAATTTAATCCAAAGCCCTGGCAAAATAAAACCATAAAATGGAAAAACAAACCCTTTGTAAAATACAGAGTTAAAAGCTTCTTTCATATTCCTCTAAATATTGGCCCAGTTATGAAAAAAGCATGCAGGCAAGTCGACGCGGCTAATGCAGCAGACCCCGCCTTCATGGGGCTCTTCGATGAGAATTCTCTTTGGGGCTCAGACGCATACTTATCCGTCGCAAAACACATCCCCGGAGCAAATAATGTAAAAATATCTGGAACATTTATGACTAAAGTTTTTGAAGGACCCTATTACAACGCTGGCAAATGGGCAAAAGAAATGACAAAATACGTAGAATCAAAAAACAAAAAAGTAAAACAACTCTTATTTTTCTACACAGTTTGTCCAAGATGCGCTAAAAAATACGGCAAAATGCACACTGTTATTTTTGCCAGGGTATAGATCACATAAATCCTTTTATACCACCCTCATTATAAAGTTTCATGCAAAAACCAAAAAAAATTTCAGCAGGCTCATACGACCTAAATAAATTCTTACACGGCGGATATGAAGGGGATATAATAACAACAATTTATGGGCCTGGGGGTTCTGGTAAAACTAATCTTTGTATGCTAGCAGTCTCATCTTGCGCCAGAAAAGAAGGCAAAGTAATTTTTATTGATACCGAA
>CAZAZO010000118.1:0-3413 GCA_964489675.1 Candidatus Woesearchaeota archaeon
GAGAATAATAGATGGTAAAAGGAGTGGAGATTTAGGAAATGGAGAGTTTTGTGAAGAAGATTCTGATTGCTTTTCTGGATATTGTGATAACTACATAAATACCTCCATGGGCAATAGCCTCTTCTTATCCAGACAAAAACTATGTCATGGAACAAATAGCAGCTGCCCTAGGTATGGGAAAGCCCCGGGGAATGACCCAAAATGGTATGAAACACTAAATGGAAATTACTTTTGCATCAATAGCACTGTGGAGCTGATGTGCGAAAATGGGACATGGGAAGAACTTGTGGCGCCGGAGTATCAAAATAAATCTTGCGTAAATACTGATTATTATACATGGAATGCTAATGTGTCCTGGCTATTGATCGACGGCAAAGAATGCTATACAAACCTTGATTGCTCTAGCAGATATTGTAGTTCAGACTTATTCGGGACAAAAAGGTGTCACAATTACCCAGAGGGATGCGTTATAGATGAAGGAGGCTATGTTGTGCCAACCCAGAATAAATATTGTAAAAACTCAACACATTCTATAAGCTGTGAAAATACAGTTTGGCAAAGTAATGAGATAGAACCTTGTCAGAATGGATGTCAGAATGGTATGTGCATTGGATCTTATTTTGAAGAACCCAATGTATTTAATTTAGAATCTGATATTAACTATGCCCTTAGCTTTCCCATAAGACTAACCGACTATCTTGAAAATTCCATAACGATAGATCAAGATAATTCTAGATTATCATTTTATGTTTTTAGAAATGGGGCATGGAGAGTCCACTCTTATTCTCAGTCAACCATACGTGGCGAAAGCTTTTCTCCCCCGAACCTAACCCTTTACGCAGGTGAAGGAATACTGGTTTCTTCAAATAAGGATCTCTCAATAAATTTAAGTGGTGAAGATTTTAGAAATCCAGAAAGCATAATGATTCAGGGAGCAATAGATCTAATTGGACTACCCTTTTGCAATAATTCATACAATGCAAAAACATTATTAAAAGAAATAAGAACTATCGCGCCTGAATGTTACAAGATTCAACTTCCAGGACCATCTGGGGCATCTCCTATCTGGTGGTCTAATAATAACTCATTAAACTACGAAGGCGAGAAGAAGAAATTTGATATTACAAACTACGATGCCTACTGGATTTATTGTAATGAGACTACGAACATCAGTTGGATACCCTCTTGTGAGGCAGATATAGAATATGATCTATTGGGATCGGCTGGTGGCATGATAATTAATAATCCAATAGAGACGGGACATTATCGGGGGAGAAGGACAATTAATTTTTATGATGGAAGCCGCCTCTTGGTTAATATCTCTCACAACTTCAGCAAATCATCCCCAAATCTAACAAACCTGACAATCCTAATAAACTCATCGGGCAATAAAAATAGTTTAATTGTGCAGGGTCTAAACGCGTCTGAGACAAAAACTATTTACTTGAGCAAGAATCAAACATCTAGTAATGCTGTTTGTGTATTGGACGCGGAAGTGGAAAATTTAACATACTTACACAGCACTTGCCAGAAAATTAGCTGTCCTGGATCTTTTGGAAATATTACATGCGAAGTGGAAAATGATACGTTCGCAATCTCGGGACTTTCCCATAGCGGAGCTATTGAGGATTATATTGAAGAAGATTCTGGGGATGATGGGGGGTCAGGAGAGGCTCCTGGCAGCGGGAGAGGAAGTGGGGGCGGTGGCAACTCAAGATCAAATAACAACAACCAAAGCTCTGCAGTTGAGAATATAACTGAGGAAATAGATAATGACTTCGGCAATGAGAGCCAGGAACCTATTGATACTGCTGCTGACAAAAACCAAAATAAAGATTCTCAAATAAACAAAGAAGATGTTTTGATAGTCCTGGTAATCCTCATCATTCTTGGGATAATTGGAGCAGTGGTTTCCATGATAATGTTTTACTCAAGACAAAGGGGGAAGAAGAGACTAAAAAATATAAAAAAAATTGTTGGGGGAGACAAGAAAGAGATGGGGGTTCCTGTTAAATCCAATGATGACCTGGCCTTAGAAAAAATAGTTAATTATATTAAGAAAACACAAAAACTAGGGTTTAACAAAGAGCAAATCAAAAATGCAATTCAAAAGGAAGGTTGGAAAAAAGAATTAATCGATCAGGCCTTCAAGAAAAATATAAAATAAAATTAAGCTCCAACAAATTTCAAGATTTCATATATCAAGAATGCTGGCCAAACAAGTGCCTTTAAGACTCCTAAGAATCCCATCCAAAACCCTGTTGCAGTTGAAATATAATAAACGGCTGCCCCTAAGAACCCTAGGAAATATCCGCATCCTCCACTGCAAGACTTACTACTTTTGCAATCACAAGAGTCGCTGCAATCACACTTTAAATCTTTGGATTTTTTGCTAGACTTTTTCACAACTTTTTTCCTTGGCATGTTTTTTATAAGAATTTGAAGTTTAAATAGATTGTGATATGGTTCTGTGTGTTGAAAATCTTTTCGGAATACAATGCCCCATTTTCTCCCCCTGTTATTAAGGGGATTTAAACAAAAAGATTAAAGTATGGAAATTTTCAATAAGGCTGATGCACCCTAATATTATCAGCATCCCAAAACTTTTATTAACCCATCCAAACTAATAAAATTATGAAAGGAGAGGAGCTAAAAGCCGGGCTTGAAATTCATCAGCAATTAGATACTCATAAACTTTTTTGTAATTGTCCTAGTATTTTAAGAAACGATGAGCCAAAATTAGTTGTGACTAGAGAGCTTAATCCTGTTGTTGGAGAAACTGGCAAAATTGATACAGCGGCAGCGTTTGAAAAATTAAAAGACAAAACTTTTCAATATCAATTTTTTGACACAAACTGCTTAGTTGAGCTTGATGAAGAACCCCCACATGATATTAACCCTGAAGCACTAAGGATTGCTCTGCAAATTTCACATTTATTAAATGCCAAAATATTTCCAGTATCGCAAATTATGAGAAAAACTGTAGTTAACGGGTCAAACACTTCTGGATTTCAGCGAACAGTTCTAGTTGCGCATGATGGATATATAGAAACATCTCAAGGAAAAGTCAGAATTGAAACTATTGCCTTAGAAGAAGATTCCGCAAGAGAAGTAAGAGACGAAAAGAAAATCAAGACCTATACCCTTGATAGACTTGGAATCCCCCTGGTAGAAATTACGACAAAACCCGACTTGAAAAATCCAGAGCAAATAAAAGAAGCTGCTCTAAAAATCGGAGAAATTTTGCGAGCCTGCCAAGTGAGAAGAGGAATTGGAACAATAAGGCAAGATGTAAATATTTCAATTCCCAGGGGGCAAAGAGTTGAAATTAAAGGATTTCAGGATCCAAAAATAATGATTTCTACAACTTTAAATGAAGTGGAGCGGCAGAAAAATATTTTGAACTTAAGAGA
>CAZAZO010000119.1:0-3359 GCA_964489675.1 Candidatus Woesearchaeota archaeon
ATTATTTGCCTTTACGACATCTCTAACAAGTTCTTCTGATTCCAAGTCTTTCTTAATCTTATCTACTTGACTCTTGGTAAGAACTTTGTTTCCTTTCTTGAAGAGGTCTTTTGTACTCATTTAGTCCACCCTAAATTTGAAAATTTCTGGCTGTTCTTTTCTTTCTCCATCTATGGAGAACATCAATTTGATTCCGTACATATAACCCTTTTCTAAAAGTGACATGTCGAAGTCAAATAACTTCCAGAAGCGTCATAAGAAACTAAAGTATGATCCTTGTTGTTCCCGCTTGTTCCGATGCCGTATCCTATAACGTCTACACCGTCAACAAGTCTAACAATTTTGTAATACATCTTCTCGACAACTAAGTTTTCAATTTCTTTGCTTGCTACCGTATAAATAGTTGGATTCCAATCTTTTTGTCTGGTGTAAACTCTGAATTTAGCTGTCTCATCTCTTGTATAGGACTTTTTCAAATTAGTGATGTCTACCCTGTAATCAATCTCGCCTGAGTTAGCCTTTGGTGCCCTTTTTCTTACCGTAATATTCCCTTCATGAACGACGGTTCTGTCACCTGTTGCAGCAGCGCCAGCATCTGCGAAATACCACTGGTCGTAAATCTTTGTAACTGTAGAGTTATCCAAGATAACGTCTACATAATAAACCCCAGTGCTCTCGTTCGTTGCAGCAACAAAGTCTGCTACTGGGTCTAATGTTGCGAGAGTGGTTCTTGCTGCATCGGTGTAAAATCTGACATACAATTCTTCATCTACGTCTGGAAGTGTGAAATTCGATCTCTCGCCTTCTACTGAATTATACAAATAGACTCTTTGAGTATTTTGTGCTGATGAGAAAGCTTTACTCTTTGCAAAGAAGTTTCCTCTGTTATCAGCTTTAGCATCACTTCTTCTCGCTTCAATTGCTGGGCGTTTGAAGAAGAATTCAGATGAACGTGCGAAGAACTTTTTAGTGTAATAATTGTTTGTCTGTGCTCCACCAGTAAGTGTTGAATCCATCACTAAAATAATTCCATTGTCGGTAGTTCCGTTGAATATATTTTGAATGTATGTCGTGACATCAATCTCTAAATCTTCTATACCAGTTGTGAATGTTTGAGAACCAATGAGTGTATCCCCTGCTTGTTTTGCCCCTGCGGTTGTCCAAGCTGTAGATTCCAATCTATTAGTCCAAGATGCTGTGCCCTTGTCTTTATATGTTTCCATATCTAAGCCATTGCCTTCGTCAAATGCTTCAGTCAATGCATAGGCTTTTAAGGAATAGTTTCTAGCCAAGGTCAAAGGATGTTCCGCATTTGTCAACCTTAAAACAAACTTCACATCCGATGGGAACGAGTTAGAATAATGTGCCATTAAAGAAGTGGTATCAAATTTTAATAAAATTCTTGCTTCTTCCAACTTGTCGGCTGCTAGAGCTTGAGGGTCTGGTGTTTGTCCATAAATAAAGAATACTTCCATCGAATCAGACAATCCCATGTTGGCATCTGTAGCCCTAGTCTTCAAATCTTCCTTATAAGCGTTTGTAATAGTTGTATCTGCTGTTGCGTAAAACTTTTTAATAGACATTATACAATCACTCCACTGATATCAAATCTTGGAAACTTGACCTCATACAAAACATTTGTCGGCATTTCGATATATCTTCCATCAGCGGAGATGGCTCTGTCTAGATCAAAACTTGTTGAAGAATAAGAGCGTTCGGAGTTTGTGCCCGACTTCTTAGTTATACTTACGTCCGTGACATCGACGACTCCTTCAACCTTTCTAAGCTCTTTATAAACGTCAGTTATAAAAAATGGCTCACCGATGTCGGGTATTCTTTTAAACTTTTCTATCAATACCTGCTTCGCCGTTTCCAAAACTTCAAATTTTGATTTATCCATTGAACCCACTGCTACAAAATCAATACATAGGTTTACAACCTTTGCATCCAAGGGTGTCGTTTATCATCTTATTCTTTTGAATCCAAGTTTTTACGTTGTTTTTCAAAATGTCATTAGATTGCGTAAGGTGTGTGTTTGCATCCTCAGAAATCATATATAAGTTTAGATTTCTTTTTAGGGAGTCGTTATCTCTTACAACCCTACAACGCTTGACTGCTCCGAAACGAGTTGGCATTTGGTAAATAAATGATTCATAGTCTTGCTGAGTTACTGCCCTGTTCTGTGTTGCGAAGGCACCTCTGATTCTGTGTTTAAGTTCTGTAGAGTCTGGTAATGTTACATCTCCAGTGATTGGCGTCTCATTATCAATCTCGATTGAATTTGTTACAACTCCGACTGTTGCGGCATCGAGGCTAACAAGATCATCAAATTCCATCTCAAAATTTTCAACAGTATTTAATTGACCGACTCGGATGTTAACATTATCCAATGTGTTGACTCTATATGAAACAGTAAGGATAGTGCTAGATGGACCGACGCCCATCTTGTCGCTACTTATCAGGTTTGTTGGGTCTAAAGATGTGTCTTGAATATAATTTTTTCCGTGAACTTCTAAAATTGCAGTTTGTGGCTCTGAAATAAAATCATCTGACACTTGATAGTCTGAACTTGCTCCGAACGTCAAATGTGTTGTTCTACTATTTCTTTCTGCAATGAACCTTCTTGGAACGACAACTGGTTTCAAAATCTCTGCTGCCTGGTCTCCTGTAGCATAATCAACTGTAGTGTTTCCGACAGTTTTACTCCTATTGGTTATTCCTTTGTAGATAATATTTTGACTAAGATGATCTACTTCAAAATATTCATTTCCCTCGGTATCAGTTACCGAAATGATGTCAGCTATGTCCAATCTATCCAGTGTAAATCTCCGAAATCTTTCAAAACTGCCAACTGTTAAGAATTCTTCTTCCATTCTACCAGAGACTACCTGACCATATGCCTTCACAGCATAGTATTCTGGATTTCCAGTTGTATCATCTATTCTTGCCACTCTTATTTCGCTCTTTGCGTTTCCGAAATGGACATCGTGATTCAGGATAAAACTTGTTCCAGCGGTAGTAGCAAAAGAGGAGCCCTTTTTCAAAACTGGGTAGTATCTTGTGTCTGGACCGATGCCTGAAGATGAAGCTGGGACAATTACATAAAATGATGCGAATCCAAAGGAGGACGGTGCTGTTTTGAAACTGTATCCGAGTTGACGACCGAGTTTTATAATGTTGTTGTATTCTGTAGCTGTATCTAAAAACGTTTCATTTGCCTGGTAGTCTATATAAAATGATAAAATATCTCCAATGTAAGAAACAGTATCGATCATAAGTGTGCCGAAAGATGCTTCACTGAAGTCTCTATAACTATTAGGATAGTACCTTCTAATATAATCAATTAAGTCTGATTTTAT
>CAZAZO010000120.1:0-3343 GCA_964489675.1 Candidatus Woesearchaeota archaeon
GCTACTGCAATGCACAACAGTATCATGAACGTGCATGTTTTGATATAGGTGTTACTACATCTAATGCAATAAAAAGCTATAAAATAACATCTTGTATTGAGGAGGGTTTAACTTATTGTGAGACTGGTGCAGCCGCTACTCCGAATTGCGAAGATGTTGTTTGTAGATATAATTACCTAGGTCATTTATCTGGTGAATGTGAGGAGAGCGGGGTCCCTACTTTGCCTTGTGATTCGACACCCGGAGGGACAGAATGTCCACAATATTCATATTATAGTTATACTGCTTCTAGTTATTCTGACTGTGTTGGAGAGAGGTGGAATAGCCCAGGCCATGATTGGGATGGAAAGATTATTGCTGGGGAAAATTCAGAAACTCACTATGAGGATGGTGGTTCCGATAGCCCATATTGTCCAGTTTGGAGATTGTCTTCTTGTCCATTTTTTGATGAGTCTTTGTGTGAGGGCTTGGTATTGTATTTGCCATTCGAGGGAAATATTTTTGATGCTAGTGATACTGATACTGCAAATATAGGATATTATTCAGGAGGGGATGGAATAGTTGCTGCCGAACCGGATTCTCCGAGTGGATATAGTCTAGCATCATATAGCATTCCTTCTTCTTATGGGAGCGCGGGGATTAGTAATAATTTTACGATCTTTGAAGGAGGTGGGGTGGCTTATGGGGATGTAGCATTTGGCCAGGAGTCTTTTTCTGTTTTTACATGGATAAGATCAGACTTCCCAGATGGAGGAGAAGGGTCTCGTATAATTAATGGAGTATATTATGATCATGCATATGACGGTTATCAATTTCTGGTTATGAATGATAGGTCATTGACGCTAAATTTTGTAGAAAGTATTGATAGTGAAGGGGGGGCTGGGGGATTTGTTTCTGGGCCAGTTTTAGATGAGGATAGGTGGTATCATGTTGGATTTGTTCGGGATGGAAGCCTTTTGACTTTGTATGTTGATGGGGAAGCAATTGGCACTAGTGATACTCTTTCGGATTGGACTCTTTCTAAACTTGGAAGATTAAATGCTTTTGTTGTTGGATGTGATAGCCATCATCCAAGTAGATGTTATATGGGGGATATGGATGAATTCTCGGTTTGGCATAGGGCTTTATCTTCTGACGAGGTTGAAGAGATTTATGAGGAGTATTTTGATGATAGGAACATATCGTCAGCTGAGTGGCAGGATCTTTCTGGCAATCCAATACTGAGTGCCCAAGTAGGTGATACGGTAAAAATGTCAGCAGAGGGGGTAGAAGTTTCAGGCTATAATGCAACATTTGATATAGAAATTGGGTCAGGTAGTATTTGGCAAAAGCTTTTAGAGTTTCTAAGAATAGTTTCTGGGACTGAAACTGTATTCGTAGCGTCAGATACATATGTGCTTTTAAATGACACAGAACACACTTTTACAGCAAGAATATCGGAGCTGGGAGTTGGTGCTACCTCGGGTCCATTATCTGTTTCAGCCCCAACAAATCCGAGTGATCCATTGCAGTTAGATCTCATCTCTCCTTCTTGTGGGGATGATTTTACAAACAGTGAAGAAATAGTAATAAATGTTACATTAATGGATGCGGATGATCTGGTCCAGGGCAATGTAACTATTATTGATAATTTTTCTAATTCAGTAAAGTTAGCGGATTTAGTTAGCGGATTTAATAGTATAATTTATACAGAATCAACTCCTGGAGAATATATAATAAAAACAGAGGCTAGCAATTCTCGAGGACAATATAATTCAAGTTCTGCGAATATAATAGTTAGTGGTGGTACGGGCAACTATACTGCGGCTTGTATTGATTCCCCTGAGCCTGGGAAATATTTTCAGAGTAGTTCTGTTAATTTTACGGCGACTTCCTCAAAGGCTATTGAGTGTTTTGGTGGAGTATGTGACTTTATTGATTTGACTAGTAATAAGCTTTTGTTTAGTTGGGCATTTCCACTAGAGCCTTCGATTAATTTTGAAAAATTGGGGGACGGAACGAATATTTCTGGTTCTACTGGGTTGACTAATCCAGTGGAATTTACAATGGAGTTTGTTTCTTCGGGCTTTCATCCAGCGACATTGGATTTAAGCTTTTATTAGACAAATATTTATAAGGACTATAATCTAAAATGAGATATATGATAAAGAAGGTTTTATTTTTTATTTTAGTCTTGTTTTTGATCGGCTTGGCTGATGCAGGAGTAGGATATGAGATATATATTTCTCCCGATGGAGATGATTCAAATCCGGGAACATTTAGTCAGCCATTTCAGTCAATCGAAAGAGCTCAACAAATGGTTAGAACTATTAATGATGATATGACAGAGGATATAATTGTTTATTTAAGAAGTGGTACTTATTATTTGAATTCTACGCTTGAATTCTCTATACAAGACTCAGGAGCCAATGATCATTATATAATTTATCAATCATATCCTGGAGAAACAGCAATAATAAGCGGAGGAAGGCAAATAAGCAATTGGACACAGCATTCTGGAAACATATGGGTAGCAAATGCTGAAAGTATTGATTCGAGACAGCTTTATGTCGATGGAGTTCGTGCGACTCGAGCGGAGGAAGAAAATCTTGCAACTTTTACAAAAACTACGAGAGGATATAATATTAATAATTCAAATTTACAAAGTTATAACAATATTGAAGATATGGAAATAGTTGCTTTTGCAGATCCTATCATGTTTCAGATTTTTCGTTGTGGAGTTAAAGAAATAATTGGTAATGAGATGATAATTGATGAGGATTGTTGGCATTTATCACATAACTATGGAATAAGCCAGTTACGTAATATAGAGGCAACAATTAGTACACCCAGTCATGTTGAAAATGCTTACGAATTTTTGGATAACCCCGGAGAGTGGTATATAGATAAGCAAACCAATCAACTATATTATATTCCCATTCCTGGAGTAAGTCCAATTCAAAGCGAGATTATTTTACCAGAAGTAGAAAAACTTGTCATGGGAGTGGGTGTAAGTAATTTAAAATTTAAAAATTTAAAGTTTTATCACGCAACATGGTTAGCACCGAATATGGAGGATGGTTTCGCAACAGTGCAGGCAGATATGTACCATATAAAAGAGAATAATTCGTTTATTTATCAGGCAGTTATGGGGAATATAGAATTCAGAAATTCTAATAATATTGAGTTTGAATATAATGAATTTGCCCATCTCGGAGGAACTGGACTAGCGTTTTTGGATCCGAGCGGAAGCATTGAAATACGAAGAAATCAATTTTATGATATTTCGGCTTCAGGAATACAAATTGATACCACAAACAGCCAAGGACATATTGATATAGCAGTAAATAATAATTATATCCAT
>CAZAZO010000121.1:0-3325 GCA_964489675.1 Candidatus Woesearchaeota archaeon
ATTCACAGATCGTTCCCAGTAGTCCGGGGTTATCGGCCTCTCTGGTTAAATAGTCTAAAAACTCAGCCCTATTTGCTCCAGTTGCCACTTCTCGATATTTAAAAAGTCCAAGTTGTCTTGCGGATTCATCTAGCGCCATACAACCTCATCCCTATTTTATTATTTAAGGATTGTTGTTCTCGAGTGGTATTATGTTTATCCTTTGTTCTCATGCTATTTATCAAACATTTGCATATGAAGTTTTCTGACACCAAGTCTCTTATGTTTGTGTAAGTATGTATTTATCGATACACTTTCTCCACCCATATAACACGAACCTCTCGGAATAGTTAACCTCATTTTTAACTCGGGCATATTAACATAGGGTTTTTCTAGTTCATGAGCATAAATTTCAGTTAACCTAATAGCATCTTCAATCAAAAGTGGACCCACATTTTCTAAGCCATCACCTAGGATTATTCTCTTAGTTGTTTCTAAGTCGGTCTCAAGAACCCCAGCTAAGCTTTCTCGAGCCTCTCCGGCATTTTCTAGAAAACACCGAAGCCTTTTGAGTCTAAAATATTTAACCTGTAGCAAAAAATCATCAATGTGGTGTATAATAGAAAAGGGAACGGGAGCTTATAAGAACTTATGTTATGCAGTATATATATCTATAAATATTCTTCTAAGCATCTGATTTTATGGAATATGAATATATTATTCAAACATCTATAGATAGAAATTTTGATCCAGAAGTTGAAGGAGAAACATTAGATTCCATTTTTGAGTCTTGTGGGGGATATGTCTCACATAGCGTACCCTGGCTTCCTGGAAAAACAAGTATTAATTTAACTCTTTCAAGGCCTCTAGAAGAAGGATATGTCAGAGGTCAGCTTAATGATAATTTTGCAGAAGATGAAAGAGACAATGTTGTTTTGTCTATACAAAAATCCTAGCAGATCCCCATCAAAACCTTTTTAAACCCAAATTTCCCCAATTAATTATACCGCTTGGACTACTATTAAAGTAGGAGGGATTGGATTTATCTGATTTCTTAGCTGTATACGATAAGACACAAAATGGAATTAAAACAAGCATTTGAAGAATTAAAGAAAGAAAAGAAAAGAAAATTTGTCCAGTCAGTAGACCTAGTTGTAAATTTGCAAAATTATGACGTTAGAAAAGAAGCGCTAAACACTTTCGTAAAGCTACCTAATTCTAACAAGAAAAAGATTGCAGCTTTTTTAACTAAGAAGTCATCAGCCGTTCCAACAATTACAGAGCTTGATTTTACAAAATACAAAGAAGAAAAAGATATGAAAAAATTAGCAAAAGAATACGATTTCTTTATTGCAGTAGCGCCAATGATGCCTAAAATAGCTACAAAGTTTGGTCGAGTTTTTGGCCCTATGAATAAAATGCCAAGTCCTCAAGGTGGTATTATGCCAAATGAAGATGAAGCAACAATCAAAGCTATGATTGAAACAATGGGATCTATGGTTAGAATTAGAAATAAAGAAAAAAGCATAAAGATGTCTATTGGGAAAGAGGATATGGACGTTGATAAATTAATTGCAAATGTTGAAAGTGTTCTAAAGCAGCTTGAAGGAAAGTTGCCTCGAGGTCGTGAAAACATCAAGGACGCGGTTGTTAAATTTACTATGACTAAGCCAATTAAATTCTTAGACAACGTGAGGAAGAAAGAATAATGGCAAAACCAAAAGCGCATGTTAGCGAAGACAAAAAGAAAAGAGTAAAAAGTATTGCTGACAAATTAAAGTCTAAGACTGTTATGATCGTTTCCGTCAAGGGTCTACCCTCAGCCCAGTTTCAAGACATTAAGAAAAAACTTCGGGACAAAGCCCACATAAAAGTTGTTAAGAAAAATTTGTTAAACTTCGCAATTGAGCATGCAGGAAATCAAGAAATTAAAAAACTTGAAGAATACAACGGAGATTCAACAGCTCTTTTATTCTCAGATCATGACGCATTTGAAATTTCAGGAATTCTAGCAGATAACAAGAGCCCTGCAAAAGCAAAAGCTGGCGACATTGCACCAAGTGATGTTGAGGTAAAAGCAGGCCCAACTAGCTTACTTCCAGGCCCAGACATTTCTGCTCTTTCAGCTGTTGGCCTAGCCCCAAAGGTTGAAGATGGAAAAATCGCAATTATGCAAGATAAGGTTATAGCAAAAGAAGGAGACACAATCACTGAGGACATGGCCTCAATTATGGCAAAGCTAGACATCATTCCTTTCGAGGTTGGAATTGAGCCTGTAGCTGCATTTATGGAAGGACACGTTTATACTGATATTAAAATCGACAAAGAAGGCTTCCTTGAAGAAATGCTTGCTATGTATGGAAGAGTCTTGCCGTTCGCTGTTGAAATTGGATATCCTGCGGCTGAAACATTAGACTTTATGTTAGCTAAAGCAGGAGTTCATGAAGGAATTATTGCAAGAGTTGTAACAGGAGAACCAGAACCAGAGCCTGTTGCAGTAGCTGAAGCTGCACCTGTTGAAGAAGTAAAAGAAGAAGTAAAAGCGGAGGAGCCAAAGGCTGAGTCTACTGCAGGCCTTGCGAGCTTATTTTAAGATGTCGAAAAAAACAAATAACCAATCTCCAACTAAATATAATGGAGATAAAAAATAAAATGGAATATGTATATGCTGCACTTTTGTTGCATAAGCTAGGGCAAGAAGTAAGCGAAGACAACTTGAAAAAAGTAGTCTCTGCTACTGGCGCTGACGTTGATGAATCCAAGGTGAAAGTACTTGTTGCTTCACTTTCTGGAGTAGATATTGACGAGAAGTTGGCTAACGCCTCTATAGCTGCTGCACCTGCTGCTACCGCTCCTGCTGGAGCTGCACCTGCTGGCGACGCACCAAAAGAAGAAGAAAAGAAAGAAGAACCAAAAGCTGAAGCGGCTGAAGGTTTGGCTTCATTATTCGGATAAATAATTTAAAATAATTATTTTAAAAATAGTGGGGTCGGCTTAGTCGGCTTTGCTGTTTAGATCTTGAAGCCTTGTTTAAGCTGGGCTTTAAATCGATAATGAGGTCTTTAATAGACTCGGGAGTGGGAATAAGAGTTCTGATGGAGAATATAAATGGCGAAAAGGGTTTCAAGCAAAAGAGCTAGAGAATGGGCAAGTGCGGTTGATTCGTGGTATACTGACACAGTCTCAGATCCATTAGCAGGATATTCTACTGAAAATGCAGTAGTAGAGATCAATAGGCTTTTTGGAATAGAGGACACTACTTATATCGATAGGCTCAGAAGCGATGGCCTCTTTGAAGTAGCCCGTTCTGGGGAAGCGCAAATAGCACATCTTAGAGAAGGGGTCT
>CAZAZO010000122.1:0-3281 GCA_964489675.1 Candidatus Woesearchaeota archaeon
TTTCTGTTTTTGGTTGCAAGAACAGTTGTTAATAATATTATTAGAACTGCAAAAGCGCAAGGGTTTATTGCATCAACAGCTGCTGCACTTATTACTGCTAAGATAGATAATTTTTTTGTTGTTTGTGTTTTTTCAGGATTTTCACTTGGGCTGCTATCTCCAGTTATTGTAATTGTGTCGTTTATGTTGTGACCATTTGATTCTAGTTTTTCTATTGGTGATTTACAGCTTTCCCCTATGCAACGGTTAATTTCTTGTTCTATTGTTTTGGCTAAATTGTTGTTAAATCCTGCAATGACTTTATCATCAATAAATGTTGTTGGAACTCCTTTAACCTCTGCCCCATAAAGTTCAGACATTTCAATGAATAATTGTGCATTTTCTTGATTGGAATAAACTTCATATTTGATGATGTTTAATTCTGGATAATCTTCTTGTATTTCATCAAGAAAAGTTTCCATTTTGGCACAGTGGGGACAGCCCTGGCCGTAAAAGAAGACCAAGTCTACAGAGTCTTGTGCAAAAGTGAAGGGAACTATTAAGATTATGCCTAAAATCAATAGTAATAACTGTTTTTTCATTTTTATAGTCTTTTGAAAAATTATTCTTTTATAAATCTTCTTTTTCTAAGTATTCTGAAATGGCCCCCATGTATTTTAATGGCTTTGCCATTGACAATAGCATCTGCTATTTTCTTTCTTGCCACTAGAACTAATCTATGAAAGGTTGGCTGAGAAATATTCATTTTTCTTGCTGCTTTTTCCTGTTCTAAATTTAAGAAATCTTTGAGTCTTACTGCTTCAAATTCATCTACTGTTAAAATAGATTCCTTTAATTCACGCATCCTTACTCCTGCAGGCTTAAAGTAGGTTATATTTGGTTTGAAACCTACTCTCCTGCAAATTCTTGGTCGTGGCATTTATTTTAGCTCTTTTAACTTTTTTTCTATTTGTTTCTTGTCTTCTTCTATATATTTAATTTCTTCTTCTAATATTTTCTTTTGTTCTTCTTTAGTCAGGGTTATCTCTTCTGGATATGTGTAGCATTGTCTAAATCCGAAGCCCCTTCTAAAGCCTCTATGCATACCTCGGCCTTTGTTGCATGGGCCGAGCCCTCTGCCTGTTAATGGGCCTTCTCCTGTAGGTCCTGTTCTGTCTTGTGCTGGCATTTTTATTTCCTCCTGAATATAATGAATCTATATTCATTGAATATATATTCATTACTAATATATAAGTGTTTTGTTGATTGAAAATACTTAAATATCTGTGAGTTTTGATAAAATTATGAGTATGGTCAAAGGTTTGTGTGATCCTGTATTGGATAATTTAAAAGAGGCAATGAGACAGTGGGCAAAAGGCAATCAAAAGAGTGCTATAAGATATATTAGTAGATGCCAAAAAAGATTGAAATATATAAAGTCCGTTATTAAAAAACACGAGAAGCCGTGATTATTTTTTAATCTCGACAATGTTTATTGAAAATTGCCCTGGCAATCTTGGTGTTGCTTTTTTTAATGCAGTTTTTGCTTTGTCTACATTATCTTTTTCAACTTTTACTGAGAATAAAATTTGATTCTTTTTTAATTGAGCTGCAACTCCGGTAGGAGAACCAAACGCACGCTGCATTCCTGTTTGCATACGATCTGCACCTGCACCTGTAAGCATTTTGTTTTCACGAATTACATGGTGTGGATAAACTCTAATTTTGAACATAAAATCCTGACCAACAAGTTTGATAAGATGTCTATTTACTATTTGTCGACAACTTTCTATTGAATTGTGTCTTATTTGTATTGGTTGTTTAGTAATTAAATCAAC
The DNA here is from genome assembly GCA_964489675.1 of Candidatus Woesearchaeota archaeon. Lineage (GTDB taxonomy): Archaea > Nanobdellota > Nanobdellia > Pacearchaeales > GW2011-AR1 > JAGVXH01. Next base: position 1,818 of record CAZAZO010000122.1, read on the forward strand.
TCTGTATGGGAATTTTTTTGAAAGTTCTCCCATGTCATAACGAATTATTTTATTAGTAGGAATTGTCTTTATAAAGTTCTTTTTCTTATACTTACTTTTCCTTGTGTAAGCACGCTTTACTCTTGTGTAGCAGTGCCCTTTTCTTAATGTTGCCATTTTATTGTATATTGACTTTTTGACCTATAGATTGACCAGGCATTCCTTTTTCAAATATTGCCCTTACTGCTCCATTGTTGCCATGAAGGTTTGTTATTTTGCCCTTGATTTCCTTGCCTGAAGGTGATTTCCAGGCGACTTTTTTATCTATTAAAGCCTGGGCTTTTTCCTTGTTTTCTATGCCTTGGACTAGCAAAACCATTTGGTTATTTGACTTTGTGTGGCGTCCAAGCCTAAAATTAGAGATTACGGCCTCCATTGTGAGTATTTTGGATAGAATTGAGTTTTTAAGGTTTTCTTTTAGGTTCTTTTAAGATTGGTTCAGAATACCAAATATTCCTTGGTTTTATATTTCAGATTCCATGTATTAAGAAAATCCTCAAATTTACCGCTTTTTCCTACTGGAATCATTATGCTTCCTGCCCCCAATTTAATAGCATTTGTGTCTTCAATTATTTTGTTGAGCCCCCTTCCAAATAAAACTTTTTTTGTCTGTATTAAGCTTTTTATTTCATAAGTGTATATTTTCATTGGAGAAATCCCTAGACTCTTTCTTAGAGGCTTATTATTCTTAATGCTAAATCCCTCTGTTATCAATGTTAAACCTAATCTAGTTTGATACACTTCATTTGGTTTAATTAATTCAATATCTAAATTTTTTATATTTAAAGATTCTTTTATTTCACCAACTAATGGAATATTCTTTTTGTTTAAAACAATGGCCATGTCAATATCTTTTGGCTCATATTTTTCTTTAACTAAAGAGCCAAAGACTAAAAAATCCTCTATTTCCTTATATTCTTTCAAGAGTTTCTTTAAATTCTTTTTCAATTCCAGCCATTTGGATGACTTTTTTGATACCATTTTTAATTTCAACACAATCTGATTTTTTCTTTAAACTTTGATAAGTCCCAGTATATGTTTTGTATAATCCATCAATATTTTTTCTTATATCTGGGAATAAAGTGCCCATAAATAAATCAACTTCTTGATGGGAGTCTGCTGTTTTTCTATTTTTACGATAAATTATAAGTGAACATAAAGTACTTAATGATTTATAGTAATTACTTATGGCAGAATTATATCTGCCTTTTGATTCTTCATCTAATGCTCCATTCAAAAATTCTTTGAAAAGTTTTTTGTAAGTTTCTTCCATGTTTATGATAAACAAATAAGGTTATTTATATATCTTTTGGTTTATGATAAATAAGGTTGTATTTTGTGATTACTATGTTCTTTAGAATATAAGGGTAGATCTTATGTTTTGGTGTGTTTAATGAGCATTTTAGATGTCACCTAAAAGCTTAA
>CAZAZO010000123.1:0-3242 GCA_964489675.1 Candidatus Woesearchaeota archaeon
AGGATTGTCCAATAGATGGAATTCAAAATGTATCATGGGAGAAGAAGGGTGTTTGTAGGGGTGGGGTTAATAAAACTGGGCTGGTTGAAGATCGCACTTGTGATCCTAATCTTCCAATTTGTAAATCTTTTAATTATTCTGAATGGAGTGAGTGTGGTCAGAATTTCAGGAGGACAAGGAAGGTGTTGCATTCTTATCCATTGGGCTGTCAGGGAGGAAATCCAGAGTTAGGAGAATATTGCAAATATGAATATAATGTTAATGATTCATTAGATAACTCAGATGATGAGAATCCTGTCTTGGTCGAAGATACGGGCGATTCTTCGACCCAGTCTGGTTCTTCATCAAGAGATACATCGGAGCTAGATGAAATATTAAGCGAACTAAGTTTGACAGAAAATGAACTCCAAGTCGTAAAAAGTGGAACAAAACTAGAAGCGAAAAGTTCATTGATAGACTTCAGAGATGTTTTGGAAAATAAATTATTGGTGCTGGGTGTACTTAGTTTTGTTTTAATAGTTATATTGATAAGTGTAGTTATATTACTAAGGGGGAGAAGATGAAAAAGAGATTGATAATATCGTTAGCTGCGTTGTTTATCTTTAGTCTGGGCATAGTTTATTTTTTCAATATCACTGGAAATGTGGCATGGGACAAAACTAATGGGGCTATTTATGTTTCTTTAGATGGAAATGATCAAAACTTAGGATCTATAGAATCTCCATTTAGGACTCTTGAGAGAGCGAGATTAGAAGTCAGAAAATATAATAAAAATATGGCTAGTGATATTTATGTTTATTTGAGGGGTGGAAAATATTACTTAACAGAACCGTTTATGCTTTTTCCAGAAGATTCGGGATATAATGGACATGATGTAATTTATTCCTCGTATCCTGAAGAGAAAGCAATAATTAGTGGTGGCATGGAAGTAGACAATTGGATACAAACAAATACTCCTGGAATATGGAAAGCATATGTGGGGAGGGTGTTCTCGCGACAATTTTATGTAGATGGTGGAAAAAGACAAAGAGCAAGGAGCGAATCAAGGCAAATTCCAAATAATAAGATTATTGCAGAGGGTTATCTATCTGAGGAAGACTTGCCTTATGATCTGGCCAATACAGAGATAGTAATAAATAGTCTTTGGAGGCATTTTAGATGTAAAATAAAGGAGAGAGGTAGAAATATTCTTTTGATAGAAAGTCCTTGTTGGTCATATGTAAATGAATTAAAACTATGGGATGAACTGGAGGTTTATTTTGAGGGAAGCTATAATTTAATTAATAAACCAGGTGAATGGGCTTTAGATGATGGATATTTGTATTATTGGCCAATAAGTGGAGAGAATATGGAAAATGTGGAAGCCGTAATGCCAGTCTTGGATAGAATTTTAGTGGGAAATGGTGAGAAAGAAAGAGCAGTTCATAATCTTATTTTTGAGGGGATAGAGTTTTCGGAAGCTACAGAGCTGTCTGCAGATGAGGATGATGGATTTGTCTCTATGCAGGCCAACATGATAATAGATAGCTTTAGCCCACCAACTAACTTTGTGGGTAAAATTTTACCAGCAAATATAAATTTTAATAATTCTCAAAACATTGTCTTTAAGGGTAATATTTTGCATAATCTTGGTGGGTCAGCTATTGGATTTTCTGGAAAAATTGAGGATATAGAAATAGTTGGAAATAAATTCTATGAGATCTCATCAAATGCAATTCAATTTGATAACACATTAAAAATTTTTGATTTTGGAAAAAATAATAGAATTGAACATAATTACATCCAAAATGTAGCTACGGATTATCCATCCAGCGTAGGTATTTTTGTTACAAATTATTTTGACAATCTTTCAATAAGTTATAATACTATAAAGAATTTGCCTTATTCTGGAATATCTGTTGGTTGGAGTTGGGTTCCACTAAAAGTAAACAAAAATATTTTAATTGAACATAATTTTATATCAAATACAGTTAGTATTCTGAAAGATGGGGGAGGTATTTACTCACTTGGGGCTAGGACAAATCAAATCATAGCAAACAATATCCTCATTAATCAAAAAAATGAATATGGAGCAATTTATTTAGATGACGGGAGCATGGGTTCCATAGTAGAAAACAATATAGCTGCAAATAATTACAGAAATGGATTATTCAAAGGATGTAATAATATTATAAGAAATAATTATTGGACATATAAAGGAAGCCCTGGAACTCATGAAGATATAAGAAAGATGGATGGATTTACTCCCAGATTTAACAAAGGAGATAGTTGTCATTCTAGTGACTATGGTTCTTTTCAAAATAATCTTTTTTCTAGAAATACTGAGGTTTCATCCTTAGAAGAAGGATACGCAATCAGTCTAAATTCCCCCGGAACATCGGGATTTAATCCCATCTATTTAGATTATTGGGAGAAGCCCATTTCTAATATTAGTGGAGATTTCGATGGTGATGATATACAAGAGAATATGCTGATATATCATGTAAGCCTAGTTTGGGTTTTAAATAAGCAGGGGGTAAGGAATGTAGCATTAATGGGTTATGGGGGATCTAGCTTTTTATTCTCTGGAGATTTTAATGGTGATGGGAGGGATGATGTTGTAATGGTATCTCCATTAACTCAAAAGTGGTGTTTTGCAGAGTCTGAGGGTCATAGTTTTATTTTCCATGGCTGTAAGTTTGTAGGTTATGGGGTGGATGAGAATACATGTATCAAAGATTTCGATGGTGATGGTAATGATGAAGTCATTATTGAGGGTTATGATTTTTGTGCAAAATATTCGGGTGGGAAATTTTCTGTTTTTAAGTGTGACTCTTCTAATGTTTGTATATCTAAAGAAGAGAGTGTCGAACCCACACCATATCCAACTTGCACTTACACCTACTCAGACTATGGAAGCTGCCAACCAACCGGAAACAAATTCAGAACAGTCGAGTCATCCTCCCCTGACAACTGCCAAGGAACCCCAGACCTAAGTCGGCAGTGTTATTACGTGCCCCTGTGTGTAGATAGTGATTGGGAGGAGGTTTATACTCCAGAAAATTGCTCAGCTGAAGGGATTCAAAATATTTCTTGGATAAAAAAAGGTGTTTGTAAGGATGGTGTGGATAAATCAGCTTTAGCGGAGAAAATAGAATGTGATTCAGATGTGCCCGTTTGTGAATCATTTAATTACTCTGAGTGGAGCGAGTGTGGGCAAAATTTTAGAAGAACAAGAAATATTATCTCATCTTCTCCTGTGG
>CAZAZO010000124.1:0-3163 GCA_964489675.1 Candidatus Woesearchaeota archaeon
ATAGTAAGGTAAAGGTTGAGAAAAGACCAGGAAGAGAGGTCTGGAAAGATAACGATAAAAATATCAAAGTTGTCTACCCCGCGTTTGATAAGACTAGGTGGAGATATGTTTCTGGTGTGGTAAGTGAGCTGGGGGCTGTGAGACCCAAGGGTTTTTTAAATAAGGTTAAAGGCTAGGTTGCGGCGTAATTCTATATTTTCTATTCTTCTCCATTTTCTTTTGATATCTGTTGTTTAAGAATTGAATCTAATTTTCTTCTAATCCTGGAACTACCCTTACCTGTTGGTCTCCATTCGCTTATTTCGGGAACAAATATCGTGGGAACTGTTCTCCACCCTAAATCTACCCCCACCCTTTTTGACTTGGATGATATTTCTAAAGAATTATCTTTGAGCGCGAATCTAAAGACATCCTCTTTGTCTTCTGGATTGGAGAACACCGTCCTTCCGGAGAATCTTCCGCCATCAAACTCCTCGTTGGAAAAAAGACGTAATGCTAAGTCCTCTGTTGTAGATACAACTTTATCGAATGTTCTTATTGACATTGAGTCTCCATATTTTGGAGAATTTTTTATATCAAATATCATCTCTCCATATCTATTAAAATAAATTGTTTTTTCAAAGTCGCTTCTTGTATCTTTCCACTTCCAACATGTTCCGACAAATGCCTCATAATCGCTGCCCAATCTATGTTCTTTTGCTAATGAGTATGTTCCCTTTATGCCATTGAATATTCCATCTCCAGTACTGAACTCTAAATTTTTTCCATTTATTCTAAGTATTGCTGCTCCCCCATTTCTAAATGTTGTTGTACTATGCCCAGATTCAACCTCTCCACTGCTAAACCTAAATAAATATCCTCCCTTGAAACTTCCAAGGCAGTCTTCTTCTGAAATACTTTTTAGCATGGCTGTTTTATCTGTTCTTTGGTCTACTTGACGCTTTGAAATATCTGTGTTATGTGGGCTATAGCTTTGAGTGCGAATAGTTCCATCTGCGTCAAACTCAAATCTATAATATTGATTGTCCTCAAAGCGCTCCCACCTTGTGTCGGCAAACTCTCTATATGCTTCTCCAAATTTTTCGGCGGACACTGCTAAAGCTTGTTTTGACCTTACTGTTCCTTCGTAATCATTTTGCTGAACACCCCCTCCACATCCACCTACCAACATTGCTCCCGCAAGACTTGCTACCAACAAAGATGTCCCTGCTCTCATATGATTTAATACCGAATATACTTTATAAGAATTTATATGGTAAAGATCGCTAATAATCTACAAACTCTGGCCTATTTTCTTTCATCCAATCTTCAAATTCTTCTAAGTTTTTCCAAAGAAGCTTGAATGAATCACCATGCCCATACTGATCACAATTTTCACTTGAATGAGCCCCGCAAATATGTGGGCGCTTATCGTAAATGCCACACCACCTATTATCATCTAGCTTTTCGCATTTTGTATTGAATTGCAGATTCCAGCTATCATCATGGTCGATAAATACCCAGACATCTTTATGAGCTAAGAACCATCTCATTTGATCAAAATCCTCTTTGTCTTCGGGCTTATCTATTTCAAGTGCTACATATTCACAACACTTAGTGCAGCCATGGCATGGGTTATCAAATGTTTTTTCTGGGTTGTCCTCTATTTCTTTTGTCATGAAGAATTATTTGGAAGAATAGTTTTTAAGGGTTATGTTGCTGCTGCATTAAACTCTCTTGTTTGAATTTATACCGGCCTTATTGTTCCCATGCCTCAACTGAGTAAAATAAATTTTATAAATATTTAGCTTACGCCATTTTGAACCACTTTCTGTATAAAGTACTTGCAACCATGCTGATTAAGATGTACCACAGGATCCACCAATTACCGTATATAGGAATGTAGAATGCCCTAAGCCATCTAAATATTATAAAGAAAGGAACTAAAGTTATTAGCATCATTTTTATACTGAATGAAGCCTTCATCATTTTCATTGAAAGCTCCATCATCTCCTGGTTTAGGTCTTCTAATAAGTGGTGCTCACCCTTTTTTGTGTGCTCTTTGATTTGTTTTTGTAATTCTTTTTGTCTTTTTTTTAAATTTTTTATATGTTCTTGGTCTGTGAAATGTCTTACCAATAATGTTGATACAAGTGTTAGAAGTGAAGATATTATGATAAGTGCATATGGAGGATAATTTACTATGAATGAATTTATTGTTTCTATCACCATGTTACTTTTTGGGACGGGTAGTTTATAAGGTTACGCCTGTGGAAAAAATAAAAGCTTATTTTCCTTGAACCAAAGAAGGTGTTGATAACTCTCTATTTGCCCTTTGAATTTTGTCCTGATCTCATCTAGAATTTCTCTAAATTTCTCATAACTTTCTACTTCCAATTCTACCTCTAGGTCTGCCTTAGCTGTGGACTCATAGGCGTAAACTATGTTTGGATGTCTAGCGAAATAATCCAGCATCTGCTTCTTGCTGGATATGTTTTTTAGATCAAATTCTATTTTGTACCAATAATATCCTATTTTTGATAAATCTATACGTGCTCTGAAGCCCTCAATTATTTTTTGTTGTTTTAATTTTTTTAATCTGTAATTTACTATATTTACTGTAGAATTTATTTTGTCTGCTATTTCTAGAATGGAAATTCGTGCATTAGAAGAAATTGTTTTTAGTATTTTTAGATCTGTTTCATCGACTGACTCTTTTTCTGATGTGATGTAATTTATTGTCCTAGTGTCTTTCTGTTTTTTGTTGGCAAGATATGCCCTTTTGTATATATAAAACCCTGAATAAATCGACTCATCAAGCTCCTTTATGTTTTGCTTGTATTTTTCTAAGAGCTCTTCCCTCCTTTCTTGTGCGTCTTTTATTGTCTTTTCCCAAGAAGCCACCCCTAGGTCTCTAAATCCATCAATGCTGTCGACCCACCAATATTTTTTATGCTTAACAAAAAAATTGATTATTTCTTGTTCTTTTTGAGGATCTGTGTTTTTTAGCTTTATGAAAAATCGATTTGTAAAATAACCTAACTTACTCATATTAATCAGTGTATAGTAGCTCTTTATGACCCCCACTCTTTCGATTATTTTTATTCTGTATGCAACGACTTCTTTACTGAGAGGAACCCTTTTTCCTTTTCCTCCATTACTGGGACGTGCACTACAACTACGT
>CAZAZO010000125.1:0-3149 GCA_964489675.1 Candidatus Woesearchaeota archaeon
CTCTGTCCGCAAAACAAACTGCATTTGAAGACGCGTCCTTCTTCTCCAAATACAAACTCTTCGTTGAATTAACAATTAAATCTCTAACAATCACAAACTCCCTGGATTCATTTGCCAGACTTTGTTCCAGGCTAAAATTACCAACTTTAGATAAACTTTCATTAATAACAATTAGAGTTTTATTAGTCTGCTTAAATCTAAGTGCAGTAGTCCTGCGGGTATTATTATTTTCTAGTTCAAAAAAACTAGCATTCAGCTTCGTCACCTTCGGAATATTTAAAACACACTTATCACCCTCCTTCTTATGCCCATCATTACAATTCAGACTACATGTGTCCACAGAATCCCACGCCGTTCCATTTTCATCGCATTTCTTCTTATACCCAGAAACAACACCGTCAGAAACAGAATCACAAGGAATTTTGACATTAGGGAAACAAACTTCATCCAGCAAAATAGAATAAGCTCCTGGGTATCTCGCAGCAAACCTCACACTATTCGAAGCATTATTTTCTAAAAGAATACATGAGGTACAATTTACCCCATTTTCCAATATCGTCACATTGTTAAAATTTAATAAACTTATCCCATAAAGAGTAATTTCAACACCATTCTCCATTAAGGGGAGCAAATAAGGGACCTGTTTCTTTAAGACTGTCCTATTTATCACAGGAGAAGAAGTTTGATTTAAAAATTCAAAAAGATTTAGATTATAATAGCCCTCCAAATCAGAAGAGACATTCACAGAATTGTAAGAAAGAATGGGATTCAGGTCGCCATAGTAATTGACAGCTCTCTGATATTTCCCACAATATTCCGGATCAGAAAAATGACAAGAAGGATAGAATAAAACCTCTGCATAATTATTTGAATACGAAACATTCCACCGAGACCCACCCTTAATATCAAAGATTGTAAAATTTTTAGTATTTTTGAATAAATTATTTGAAAAAGATGCTGAGCCAACCTGGCCTATGGCAATATTATTTGAATCAAAATTATTTTGAGTTACGATACCTCTGCCAATTCTATAAATACCTCTATCAGAATGAGAAATGTTATTGCCAGTTATATTCACAAACACTCCGGAGAAATACATCGCACGAGTAATATTATTAAAAACATTATTAAAAATAGAAATATTTCCTGATGCGATAGTCTGGCCCCCTATGCCATAAGAAGAACTATTAAAATAATTATATAAAACAGAGACATTATTTGCAAGATATATAATATCTACTGACGTTTGGCTTCCTCCTTCAAAATAATTTTGATTAATAACAACGTCCCTCGCCATTTTAACAGTCACAGCAGTACGCACATGATTAAAAATATTATTTTCTACCAAAACATTACTAACAAAAGTATTCACAGAAGCCCCGGTACCAGTAATATAAACTCCATGGTACGAATCTTCAAAGGAATTATTTTTTGCAACAAAGTTAGATATATTATTTAAAAAGGCATCAAAATGAATGCCGACAGGCCAATTTCCCTTAAAAATACCTCCAAAAACAGTAATATTATTAAAATCTTCTATTTCAACAGCAGTTCCTGAAATAACAACTGAGTTATTTTCGTAAAACAAAATTTTATTGTTTAAATCTAAACTAACGTTATCTGACTGGATCTTAAAACAAGTGTTTGAAATGAATATATCATTCATTAGAATATAATGCCCTGGTTCAGAAATGGTACCACAAGAAGTTAATTTAACCACCCCAATTTGAGAAATAATATAGTTACCAGTAATCTCATAAGCTCCGAAAGTAATTAACAAAACCAACCCCAACAACACCACAACAAACACACTTCTTTTCATAAAACATCAAACAAATGCCCTTATTTAAAGCTAACTATATTCTACTATCTTCATCCCACCATCCCTCGAAGAGCAAACGCCGCAACCATAGCAAGTCCTAGAATAGCAAATAAAGCTACAACAAAATATAGCAGCATAGTAGATTTTAAATTCTTTCCAGTCTCGTTAACTTTCGCAAGAATATCTTGTCCAGATTTTATCGTAACCAGTGTTCCAGTTAGAATAAACACAACTTGTATTAAGTATATCCCAATAATTACTTGCAGCCAATAAGTTGGGATAACGTCTCCCACATAAAACATCTGTGTAATCTGATTAATATCTATTCCTCCAGAAGCGCTAGCTCCCGCCCCTTGAGTATTCGCAAGAAACGTCGTAAGCGAGGACAAAATCATAGTTATCATCCCACTAAGGCCAATAATTATTCCTCCAAGAAGTGGCGCTAAAAATGTCATATTACTCTTCATATCACTTACAATATCCGCCAACAAATCGTTTAGTCGATCATTAACTTTCTTTATATTCTTTACATAATCAGACAGCCCCATCAAGCTTTCAGCAGCCACTCGAAGTCCTTTCTTAACAGACTCTACAAGTATTTTCATAGAAGTAGCAACCAAAGAACTTGGATAAAATACAACAGCCCCCCTTCTAACATCGAAAAGAGCTTTCTCTAAGCTCATGCCAAATTGTTGAATATTTTGGTCCACTATGCTAAAGAATCCTTCGGTAGACGTCCCCTTGCTAGATGTCGCCACCCTATTAAACGCAATCTCCGCTGGAAGACCGTCCCCAATCCTATTCCCCAATGAAAACAAAGAAGAAGTGAATTCCCCCTCAAGAGCTTTATACTGCTCTCTTGCCACAACCAAATCCTTAGTTCTAAGCCTATAAGCCACCATGAACATTATCGCAACCCCAACTGGAACAAATAAACTCAATATTAAAGAAAGCAATCCATGAGGACCTGTCAGATAGCCCCCATTATTATGAGGCAAAATTCCAAATATCCCAACATTGCCCAAAAATCCAAGTCCAATACTCGCAAAAGTCGGGTCCCCATATGCCGCATAAAGTGGAGTGTACATCCAAATTAAAGGAATAAGTCCCACCAGCACGAATGGAAACGCCGCTAAAGCTCCCAAAATATATGGTCTCTTCTCAATAAATTTGGAATAATGTGGATTTTTCTCTAACATGCTAGTGTCCCCATATCCACCGGGGCGTTTTCCAACAACCCCAACAGTTAGATACATCACAAAAAACGGGATAATTAAATTAAAAAAGAAAAGAACATGAAACCACTTTATAGCACCCGCCATCATTG
>CAZAZO010000126.1:0-3090 GCA_964489675.1 Candidatus Woesearchaeota archaeon
TCCGATCGTATATGGTTGCCAAGAATTTGGTGATTCTTGATCTATCTTCATACACGGAACCTTAAATGCAAAACTAGGGTCCAATAAAGGTAACGGTCCTCCATAAACATAGCCCACCAATTTATCTATTGACTTGACAAGGGGTCTAGGATTCGGTAAATCGCTAATACCTTTTGCCAGGTCCACCGGAAAAGCAGGAATAATTGGCGCGTATCTCTTGTTTTTTCGCTCCCCACCTCTTAAGCCGAGTGGTGTATTGGCTGCACCTGATGATGCGCCCCATGATCTATTTGTTAGGTCTGGTAGTTCACAATTGAAATAGTGTCTCTTCATTTCTTTATAAGCGGGGTCAATTGAATCTGCAATTCCCCTTAAGATAACTGAAGGGAAATATTTTATGTATTGCAATATCATTTCCTGTATTATCTTCCACCATTGACCAAGGTCTGGAAAGTCAAAGCAACTTGCATCTTGACCGCCTGCAGGTCCAAGCATACCATACATTGATGTGAATTGTGCTTCATCAATATCTATCCCAAAATTGTCTCCTTGTGCATCTACTTGTGCCATGTTTGCGAATATCGATGCTAATGAAGATTTTACAGAGGTCATAATAAAAGGCATGTCTCCATATCCCGCCAACATAGATGTGCTATGAATTGTAATTCCAGACCCAATATTTTTAACCGGTATAATAAATTCAAAAAAATCTTTATATGCCTGTTCCTTAGATAAAAGATTTTTTACAGTTGGCTGCAATTGTAAAGTTTTTTGTCTAAATACAGTTGGAGAATAAGCTTGAAAACATGATAAAGATGGCAGAGAATGTTCATAGCTACAAATTGGCAAAGTATAAAGAGTGGTAAAACCATTACCTGTATCTAGCAAAGTGTAACCTGCTCGTTCTTCTTCTGTGGTTATAGTCTGGTCATTCCATAATTTTTTGATAAGATCTTTAACTGTTTTTTGCGGCCCATTAGAGTTGTTACTCATGAAATCAAAGTCCGGGAGCGCAATATTAGCCCTTATGCCATATTTTATATCAGAGTCTTCTAATATATCTGATATTATTGATCGGTCTGAATCGTCTTCCAAGAGGGTAACATAAGAAGAAGTAACTATTCTTATTATCCGTAATATTCCTAGTTCCTCCAGGCCTGCGTTATAAGCTGATGATATTCTGGATATAAGTCCTTGAAAGTTGTTTCTCATTTTATCTTGATGCTCTATCCATTTTGGAAGTTCGTTTTCGAGAACCCTGTCTCTTGTTGCGACAGCAGACTGACTATCAGATCTGGTTTCGCTTTGATATACGTGTAATCCAACTTTACGAACTCCAGGATTACCATAGTGAGTTAAGCTGCAGCCACTGTTTCCGTTATAGATAAATCTGGAGTCCCAGTTCGGAAGAAAGATACCGCCGCCGCGATTCAATAATTCTTCTTGGACGAAAGCGCGATTCCTGAATCTTTGATAAAACTGTTTTAAATGATCTTTTCTTGAGCCTCCCGGAGATGCGTCAGAGAAGTATGTAAATGAATACCCATTCGCCAAGGTTGGTGGAACACCATAATATGCTGAATCTTTGTTCACGCTTGCAAATAACTTATTTGTTCGGTTGAGGAAGGGCATAGCAGCATGAGCTGACTGATTTATATACCGTGCTCTTTCTAGGGTGGTTTCAAAGGTATCACTCGCATATACGAATTTCGTCCGTAAATATGCAAAAAGACTTGCACGGCCGTCACCATAAAACAAAGATGGGCCACAATTGTAAAATGGAGCCTCGTATAACAGGACAGCATCTCGGTCATCTGGATCAGGATCGTTTTGCAAATGAGCTGGATCTGATGTGAATCCCCAAAAACTGTCCCTCCTTCTTTGGCCAAACCAAGATACCATAGACCCAACAGATTTTAAACATTTGGTGGCAGGTTGCTCAATCGCCTCGGTTAAATCAGTACCGGCGATAAACATTGAATCAAACATGTCTTGGATACTTTCACCATAAAGATGATGGTTTTGTAACTGTGCATGAGTATACAATTCTCTAATTAGGACTTCTAACTGCTCATCTTCCTTAAGCTGTATCCTTGTTTTATCTCTGTCTGTTTGCCGCGTATTTGAGTTCTTGAAAGCTCCTCCGAATGATGTCATATCATAAAAATTATTTGCAAACTCAGAATATTGCCTTTCGATACCACGATCAACAATCTCAGGGTTTCTCACTAGTGATCCTAGATTATTAAAATGATCTTTTATATCCGACTCTGTTGTAGAAAAAGCTTTTGTTTCTTTTTTTCGTGCCTCTATTTGGGCAGCTGTGCTATAAAACTTACTTATTGAACAAAAAGAAGCCACTTGGCTTGTATCGCCAGGTTGGGCCAAACTGTTGCCTACTGTATTGTCACCATCACTATTTGTTCCCGGATACCTAAAAAGAACTGGTACACCGCGGTCAGACGGGTCCGCGGTATTCATACCGGTGTTATCTTGAATAATATCAAATACCTTGTGTTTGTAATATACTCCTGAAGTTTCAGGGTTTTCAGGCCTTGAAAGAACTGACTTGTTTTCTTGAAAATATCCTCTGTTTGATATTGATGCTTCTGTCAAAATCTTTTTAGTAGCTTGTACATTAAATTTTTGAAACCCCAAAAGGCATTCTTTCATCGCCTCTTTAAGTATGGGTAAACGCAAACTATTTTGATAACTGCCGCTTTTGTCTTTAAAGTTAACAACATCAGGAATAACATATCTCGCAAAGGTTTTTAATATATTGCCGTCAGCGTCTCTTATTTGTGTTAGTAATATTCTTAGTGGAATTTTATAATCATTTAAATCCAATAATTCATATTCTTTGCCTACTTCGTATTTTCGACTAGTGCGGCCGTCGGTTGCGCGGTCGAGTGTTACATCGTTGGAAGCAAAAGTATGTCGCAAGCGTTGAGTGTGTCTCATGGTTCCCTGATCTCTGTCATGATGAGTCCACCAATCAGTTTTTATGTGACCCATAGACCTACACGGATAAGCCTTAGGTGACCGGCCCTCAACTCGACGGTGATCCATATCTTCACATGTTACAACAAA
>CAZAZO010000127.1:0-3087 GCA_964489675.1 Candidatus Woesearchaeota archaeon
GAAGTTCAGAAGCAACAAGTAAAATAATCCATCATAATTTCCAACCTAGAGCAGATTGGCATAGAAGATTTATTGAAATGCAATTAATGGCTCAGCTAAAACTAGAAGTAAAATTCAATGAACCACCGTCGATAGATCCTGCTTTATTGACTGATGCTCGAAAAAATACTGGCGACAATGTGCAGGATGTAATACCAACAGCAAATGAAAGCTAAAAATAAATATTCAAAAATCCATGCAAGGGATTATATTGCGGCCCTGGTTTTAATTTTATTATTTGGAAGCAAATTAATGGGAATGAATGGGATTATTGATTCCATGATTGCCCTGGTAATTGGTTACTATTTTTCTAAAAGAGTTTTTGAAGAAACCAATTGTAAAAAATAGAAAGATTTATAAACCCTAAGTCCCTTAGTTTATGATGGCAGAAGAAGAAGCAAAACCTGAACCTGAACAAAAAATAGAAGTTGCAACCCCAGAAGAGGTTGATCAGGTAAAAAAAGAAATTGAAAAAGATGAGAATTCTGGATCAAACTTAATAGAGGAAGCTAGAAAAGTAAATCAAGAGAGAAGAGAAATTCTAGATCGTGAAGAAAAATTACAGGCAAGGAGAGAGAAGCTTCATGCTGAGCAAATGGTTGCTGGAAAAGGCCAGATGACAGAAGGAAATCAACAAGAAGAAACTCCTCAACAATACAAAGAGAGGATGATGGCAGGAGGTATGCATGGAAAAAAAAGCGAAGTATGAAGGTGAATTAACTGAAAAAGATATTCCAAAAGATCTGGGAATTGAAATAGGTTCTAAAGAACAAGTGTTCTGGGAAGGTGTAAAAGACAAATGCGAACAAGCAATACTCAACGCTAAAAGGGATATTGAGATCAATGAGACATTAATTTTACTCGCAGAGCAGAGAATTTCTGAGGAAAAAGAGAAGTTTAAGGAGCACAACGAAAAAATCAATAAATAGGAACATTTAAATAGTTATTCGGCTTACCGAATTAATGGCATTAGAAACAACTCTTATTCATGAACTTGAACCAGCTGTCCCAATGACCGTAGCAGATGGCACTGGAATTGCAAAAGGTGCTGTATTACTTCTATCCGATCCAAATACTGCAGCGACTACAACAGGGGATACTGACCCTTGCGCAGGAATTGCAAAGAGAGAGAAAATAGCAAGTGATGGTCAAGTCAAATTAGCTGTTTACAAAAGAGGAATTTTTAGAGGTTTCGCAGGAGCTGCAGGAGTAACAGCAGGCCAGGGGATAATTACAGACACGGGAACAGGAGCTGCGAATGAGCTTGTTAATGCTGATGTAAATTCTGAACATATTGTGGGTAGAGCCTTAGAGACTGCAACTGATGGTGAGTCTTTCTTATTTGAATTAAATCCAATGAGTTTTAACTTAGCATAATGGCAGACATACCAGGTGAACAAGATTTAAACGGAATTGATATTGATAAGCTGGCGAAAGGATTTGCAGATGAAGATAGTATTCTAAAACCTTTGTGTGCTCAGACTACAACAAAAGCCAGGGAAATGAGATGGTATTCTAAAACCGCTGGATTCTTAGATTCAACTGACACAACTGGGATCACTTTGTCTCAAATTCCAACAAGTGCAGGATCACTTCCAACCGTAGTGGCTCAAAGTTGGACCAGAAATACTTCTTATGTTAAAAATTTCAAGGTTGAATCTGAACTAATCGCTGAGGAAGATCTTAGGGATAATGATGTGAATATTTTAGGAACAACAATAAGAGATCTAGTCAGGGCTGTTGCAAATCAAGTAGATATAAGGATTTATTCAGTTTTGATTGAGGCAGCAGCTGCAACTCCAACAACCCCAAACCCTACAAATGTAAATACAACAGCTGCAACTCAAGATGGATGGGATGATGTTGCGACTGGAAATCCTATTTTGGATTTATTAATTGGGAATAGAAAAATTAGGGCTCAGAGTTATAAATTAAATAATCTAGTTGCATACATGAATCCCGTTGAAGAGCAAAATCTATTAAATTATTTAATCACGGTGAAAGGCTCAAGTGTTACAGACTTTGCAAGCGATAGGGTAGTTGATGGAATGCTTACAAGAGTTGTTGGAAACAGGATTGTAGTTTCTCAGAATGCAACAACTGATAGTGTTTATCAGTTCATTCCAGGAGTTTCTCTAACTTGGAGATCATTCAAACCACTAAGTGCTGTACAAATCACAGAGCCATTGATTGGGACAAAGATAAGAGTTTCTGAGGAAGGCGAAGCAATCTTGACTGATCCAAAGAGCGTTCACGCGATTACTGATACGGTGACTTAAAATGACTCTTGAAAATTGTAGAATTCTTTTAGAGCATTATGAAAAATTAGCTGATGGTAGAATTGAAAAACCAGTTGGGCACGTGAATTGGGAAGATGTAAAAGCTAATGCAAAAGTCAGGGCTGAGGAAATGAGAGCGAGAATTGAAAGAAAACTTAAACATCCTAAATACAGAAATCTTCCAGGGGAAAAAGAGGAGCCTAAAAAAGAGAAGCCTAAAGAAAAACCTAAAGAAGAGGTGAAAAAGAAATTGTGAGCTCTCCGTACGGCTGAGCTCATTATTTCTTAATATCTCATAAGAACGATAATTTTATTAAGTCTCTCTCGCTATGTTATTATGGCAATTCAAGAAGGTCCAGCAGAAATGGGGGAAAAGGGAATAAGAACAGAGTGGCCTGTTGAAGAAGGTTTAACAGCAGGAACTCAAACGCAACAAGGTAGAGAATCAACACTTGTGCCAGAAGAACCAACCCTATTAAAACAAACTAACAACTGGCAGGAGCTCCTATAAAATGGGAGGGAAAGGATCTGGCAGGCTAAATAAAACTGACTCTATTATTAAATCTCAACTCCAGAGGCAGAGCCCGATAACAAAGGACTCTGGAGGAGAGCCAATATTTCTTCCAAACCATTCTGGAATTTCGAGTCATCCAGAAGCATTAATTGAAAACTGGAAAACAAATTTCACAGCAGGATCAATTCCTTTTTCTAATGGGACTTACTTGGTGGAGGATAATAATAATTTATTTTGGAATAATGTTAATAAGAG
>CAZAZO010000128.1:0-3085 GCA_964489675.1 Candidatus Woesearchaeota archaeon
TAGTCCGGAAACAATAAATACATTTGTTGACAAATTTACGAAGAAGTATGACAAGCTTATGAAAAAATATGGTCTTCTACCTGATTCTGAGATCAAATGTAGATCAAACCTAAGACCCAAATTTGATCACCTGGTTAATTAACTATTCAACGACCTTGAAATCAAGTCTGCTAAAACCAGGGATAAGCAGCGTAAAGAACAGATAAAACAGTACAAAAATAGCTTATCTTGAGAGTAAAACGGTTTATTGTGTATTTCTCTTTTTCAGTCTGTCAAAATTAGTTTGTTTGAATAGAATACTCGACATTAGACTGAATTAAGTATTTTTCGATCTTATTAATGAGCTGCCTGTATTTTAACTGATGACCTGCACCATCTATGGTTTTTTTTGTTGGATATCCCTCGTAATTATGGAAAAGGGATATTGTGAAACCTTCTATATCAGAATTATCATCCCTATGTGGACTGGCACTCAGTCTCCAGTTTGGTGCATCCCAAAATAAGTTATTAGGGGTTCTTTTTGCCTTATTCTTCATCTGCTTGAAAACTACTGTTTGCATTCTTTGGTCTTCGCTATATTCACATTCAGTATACAGCTTGAATATATTATCGATTATTCTTACACCCTCGGGATTTTCTTCTTCAGAAAGGATATTGAACTTGTCACCGACATATATGTTGAAATCAACAGGGGTGTTTTCATATTCTGAGAATATAAAATCTTTTTTACTATCAGGATATACTTCACATTGCTTGAGGTTTTCAGATTCATCAGCTAGGAATTCCAGTGTTTTCTTTGTTATGTTTGTGCTCAAATTTCTCACCTTTGATTATATTAGTGAATTAGTATTTAAATCTTTCGATTTTTTACTATGGGGTAGTAGTAAAAAAATGATTAAAGGAGGAATTAAAGGTTAGAACTAACTGCTTGCTTTCTTACTTAATCCAGGTCAGGTACTAAAGTCTCCAATATTTTATTATTGTACTTTTTGAATTCTTCAGAGGTGCCGAATGCAGAAATATACGCTCTTTTTGGATGCTTACAAACTATTGTGAAAGCATTAATCCAACTTGAACAACCTGTGTTACTCGTTCCTGTTATTTGTTCTGCAAAATAATTTGCTTCATCCTCCTGTGCCGGGTCTTCGATGTCAGATCTTGTGTGGCCTAGAAGTTGGTGGCAAAATTCGTGGCCTCTTGTTAGCCGTCCGTCCTTTGTGTTTGCATTGTTTTCAACTCCGACAACATAATTTCCGCCAGAAGTCCTTCCTGCAATACCCACTAAAAAACGGTTATCTTGCAGATAAATAATTGAGTTGTCTACAGCAATCTGCTCCCAATTTATGGATGAATCTTTAGTGTATTTTTCTATTAGAATGCCTACTCTTTTATCTATAAGTTCTTTACGTTCAGCTGTTAAATGCTTGTAATCCATAGCTATTTATAGGTGTTGCCCATATTTAAATCTTTCGGTTTTTTACTATTAAATGGTGGTAATTTTTTTGTTCTTCCTATTCTTTTGCCCAGAAAAATTGAGCATAATCTGTGTTAGCTTAAATGGCCTATTATGAAGTGGGTGTGGTTTGACGTAAGGGTACTCTTTCTTATACTAAATAATTTCGACTGGAATTTTTTGGTCGTGGGTTTAATACCCTGATCTTCAGGTCGAAATTTTTGGGTATCATAGAAATGCTTTTAGCATTTTTAGGACCCCCGAAATCTTTGATTTCTAAGGGTCCTAAAAATTCGCCTGTTAAAGAAAGTGTTCGTTCATACCCCTCCCTGTTTGAAATAATTTGTATTTCTAACACGTCAACAATCTTTGATTGTTAAGCGTTTAGGTGGGGTAGAACACTTTCGACAAATTTTTATGATATGAGCCAAAAGCAAATTTTCGTATGCTTCCTACACCCTGAGCACCTAGTTACACACAGTAAATTAAGGGAGAATAAAAAAGAAGAATCTCCTCATATATTATTCGCAAGAATCAACTTCTTACATTTAATGGCTTTGAATTCTTCTCTGTTCAGTCATGTAGGGATCATTCTTGTTTCTCTGAGTATTTAATCAGGGCTTCTTTGAATCTCCTGATGGTTAGTCCACTAAATGATTCTATCGTTCCAGAATAGACCTCTGCAAGACTATTTCCACTCCCTCCATACTTTTTATCGCTATTTACTGTTGTTACAATATCGCCTTCTTTGTATGGAAACTTCTGAGCTACTTTTTTTACCAGGTCGTTTGTAGGGGGTCCCCAATCCCATCCTGTTAGTTTTTCATCAATATAGCCGATGGGTTTTTCATTACTATCTAATATCTGGCATTGATTGTGTGTTTTGCCTTCCAAGTCCCATATTGCTACTTCTAATTTTTTGGATATGATGTATGTTTTTATCATTTTTTTCACCTCTTTTAATCTTAAATTTTGTTACTATTATTTGATGGTGAATGTGATGTGATATATTAATTTTTCTATTAAATGATTACACAAAAAGGAAAAATTTAAATAATTGTTTTACTATTGTGTAAATTAATGGCTTTAGATTTATTAGATAGCCGAATTATGTATGAACTTGATCTGAATGCTAGGGTTAGTGCATCTGCTCTGGCCAAGAAATTCTCCAAATCAAAAGAGACAATTGCTTTTAGGATCAGAAGGCTTTTGCAAAACAAGTTTATTAAGGGGTATTATGCTGTGTTCAATACATCGAAACTAGGATTCTATTACTACAAGCTTTACCTTAAATTAAATGCAACACCCGAAGAAGAAGCAGAAGTTATCGAATATTTTAAGCAGAACCCCAAGACAGCCTATTTAGGTAGTGTTTCAGGATATTATGACTGTATCTTGCTTCTAATGGTTAAGAGTGCTGAGGAGATGTACGGGCTCATGACGCAATTCATGGAAAATCATGGTCATCTTGTAAACGAGAAGTACATACACACAGTGCTGACTACAAGAAGGCTTAACCAGAAATTCTTTTATCAAGAACAGACTATTGACTTGCACTATCCGTATTCTTTAGGATCATATGAGCTTCATCAAGTGGATGGAAAGATTCTGAAATTAATATCGGGGAATGCG
>CAZAZO010000129.1:0-3065 GCA_964489675.1 Candidatus Woesearchaeota archaeon
AAGGTTCAGCAAGATCTGTGACAGATTTTGATATAGGAAAAGAAATTATTAAAGGTTACAGCGATGTTCAGTATGAATCTGCTGTTAGACTTGATAATATTTTTGAAGCTGCTAAAGTTGACCCGAAATCTATTGTTGGGGATCCATTAATACAAGAATCTATTGCAAATTATATTGCCTCTGGAGCAAAGCAAAATAAATTTGAGTATGGTGGAAATGCTTATGAGATTACTCCGGAACAACGTTTAGTGGAGTAAAGAAAGAATTAGTTCGGTTTGAAGGTTTAGTTAAAGAAATAAGACATAAGCGTTGGATAAGAACTGGCGAACTTCCTAAAAAAGCAGGTATAACTTCTGAACAGATGAAACTAATAATGAATGAGGGACAGCAAATTTTAGATACTAATCCAGGAGCTTATAAGGAATGGATAGACTCACAAGATTTTGGTGTTAGAGAGAGATACGTTCCTCTAGCTCGAACAACAGGAGTTACCCCTTCACGACAAGGTTCCAGGGGCGTTGGGAAAGGTTTTACAAAACCTCGAACGGCCCGTTATATTTATAACCATAAGAGACCGTTATTTAGAGAGATTAGCAGCTATTTTAAACGTGCTTTGTCTATTCAAAAATTAGAGCCTAAGGTTGATGATTTGCATACAATTCTTAATGAGCATGGTTTAGATATTAAAGAAAACATACAGTTGTTAGATAATTGGGAGAATATTCTTTTTGGAGTAAGTAAAATTGATCCAGTTTTGAATATTATTAAACGTACACAGGGAGTTTTCTGGAAAGTTAATATACCACAGAAATTAGCTAAATGGGTTTCTAGGAACTTAATGCAACCAACTGTTTATGTGTTGCCAAAGTTATTTCATCCTACAAGCCATGTATTCTGGAAGAATCTTGGGTCTCTTTATAGTGGATTTAGAAGTGCAGATGTCTTTAAGGGAAACAAGCAGCTTCTCGAAGACCCTGTTTTTGTGGATAACTTTAGGAGATACGTTTCTTCTCTAGATAGTTTAAGGCAAGAATATTTCTTTATGGGTGACGAAATTAGTGTTGCTCCCATAAATAAAATTAGCAATTTTCTAGCTGAAATTTCCAAAGCTTATTCCTGGTCTGATGAGGTCAACAGAATCAGGGCTTTGATTACAGTTTATAACATTTCTCAAGACAGATTGAAGATTTATAGAAAAAATCCAAGCAAGGCTAATCTTCATAAGTTTCTCGGAGACACAGGTGGGCTTCTCATTGAAGACCTGGAATTAAAGGATGTTTTAAAGCTCGTGGATCTAGGCCAAGATAAAGAAGCTTCTTTCTTGCTTGGTAAAATAATGGCGGATAACGCTAATTTTATGTATAAAAGAGCATTTAAAGGATTGGGAGAACAGGCTCCTACGGGTCAAGCAATTCTAACTATATTTACTTTTGCTAAAGGTTCAGCTCAAGATATAACGATGCGGGGGCTTAGACCATTTCTTAAATGGAGTAAAGCTTATAATAGATATAGAAGGGGTGAAGGGCCAAGCCCAGACCCTGCGTTGGTTAAGAGGGCCTATAATGGAATTATTGCTTTGCTTGCTATGTATTTTGCTTCTGTAGGGGTTAACAAATTCCAGGAAAAAGCTTATGGAGTAAAAGAAGGATCTTATGGAGTTAATACTTTACGTTGGATTCCCGGTGGTGTGTTTATATCTATTTATACGAGATTAGCAGAAGAATTTTGGGGAGTAATGCAGCAAAGGAAAAACTGGGATTACAAGTTGGCTCAGACGGCTAATGCTTTTGGTAGAAGTTTTGTTCCTTTCTATGACATGGCCACGAAAGTAGTTGCTAATCAAACAGGAGTTAAGTATTACAGTCCTCCATTAGAATTACGCAATTGGATTAAGAAGATGGCTGGATCTAATAATGAAGCTAAAATTAGGAAGTATGTAGAGCGAACTACATTAGAGCAGTTTCAAAATGTTCTTTTTGGTGGAGCACCTATAACTCAACCGGAAGATATGGTGGAAGATTATTTAACTTATCTTGATTATTCAGAAAAGTATGGAGAGACAGATAGAAGAACTCAGAGAATAGCTAAGAAGTTGGAAAGAGAAATTAGACTTTATCCTGTTGCTCCAGGAAGAAAAGAAGAATTAAGAGAAATTTGGAATATTGAAAGTGTAATGCCGAGCATTGGGAAGAAGGTACTTGAATGACAAACTTAACGCAAGAAAACTTAAAGCCATTATTCCTTTCACCACAAGTCTTTGAAGATGTGAAGGATGCTGAAGCAGCTTACAATGATTTGGTTGAACAAATCAATCAAGTTCTAATGAAATCATTGGATAGTAATACACAGAGAGTTGGTATTTGGGCTAATAGTCTAAATCGTACAACTCATAATTTTTTAATGATGGGAGGATAAGATGGCGACAGAAACATTTAAAATACTAGGACAGAGTCAACCGTCAGCAACTACGAATACGACGGCGTATACAGTACCAGCAAAGACACAAGCAGTTGTATCTACCATAGCTATTTGCAACACTAATGCTGCTGCTAGGACGATTAGGGTTTACATAGTGCCTTCTGGTGGGTCTGCTGCCACTTCTAACGCACTTTATTACGGTTTAGATATTGCAGCTTATGATACTTTTGCTGCGACATTTGGTGTAACACTTGCTGCTTCTGATTTTGTAGTAGTTTACACTTCTGGAGCAGATGTAACTTTTCAAATATTTGGGAGTGAGGTGAGTGCATAATGAGTCAAGGATTTACAGGAAGCATATCAACGATTACTGATTTAACTATCACAAATACATTAACAGTTAATGGGAATGTGTCTTTAGATGGAGGTTCTTTTACTTTTAACGCTTCGTCAGCTGATTTAGACTTCTTATGCAGAGGAAATAGCGACAATCAGTTATTCAAGTTAGACGCTGGAGATGATGCAGTTTTAGTGGGTATGAATGCTAATACTACCGATTTTTCGGCAACGAAATTAATTGTTAGTCAAGCGGATACAGCATACACTTCGGCTTTCCCAATTGCAATAGTGGGAGAAGCAGACGGAGA
>CAZAZO010000130.1:0-3008 GCA_964489675.1 Candidatus Woesearchaeota archaeon
CCAAACTTTCATGGGGTCTCCGATTATTTGTTATACATATATTATAGGTTATTTTTAGGGGATTGTCAAGAATCTTTTTCAGAGAACTCATTACTTTTCTCTGTCAAGATTTTGACGTTGTGTTCTCCAGACAGCCATTCCCAAGACATAACACTGGCTACTCTTATTTTGTTGGGTTCTTTGAAGTACCTCTCTAGCCATCTTTGGCGAGTCCAGCCTTCCAACCACACATCAACCGGTTGGACATATATATTGTTTCCTGCTCTAATAAACTTACATTCTCGCACGAAATTCATCCTTTACAATCATGTAAACCACATAAGGCGCAGCTATAGCACATCCAAGTAATAGTGAGCCCAACAAATAAGCATCAAATAGTCTGTCTCTTATCACGATTAACTTCCTTTAATTCAGCACAATGATACCATCCGTTGTCTATGTTGTCGATAAATATCATGTAAACCATATAATCGGCATACGCCTCGCAAATGCCTATCTTATTAAGACGAGTGGACCAATACATCTTGTTGCATTTAAGATCTTTAGCTTTCATAGACAATTATGATATCACGTCTTTACAAATGATTTAATGTTTTCCTTAATGATGGCAACAGCGTCGCCATTGTTTTCAAACATGATGCAATCTCTACTAGAGAGGTGAGCAGCAATACCAGTTGTACCCGAACCGGCCATTGGGTCGAGGATAACATCTCCTTCATTAGTAGACATCTCGATAATTCTTTGTATGAGAGAGATGGGCTTTTGGGTGGGGTATTTCCGTAGCTCTGATCCCATTGCTATTGAATGCAAGTCATCCCACAAATTAGTACATGGTTTTCCGTTAGACTCGTGCATGTATATTTTTCTATATGGGTTTGCCTTCTCTGTCTTGGGAAAGTGGACCCTGTTCTCTGATACGAGCTTATCAAGATCTTCCTTATCTAATCGCCAGCCGTATTCTGGCTTCCAAGAGCGGCCGTTGTATGAGAAGGTGTAATGCCTATCTTGATTCTGTGTTGCTTGGGTTCTACTGTAGACAATGTGACCTAAAGCGTAATTACCTTTGGAGTCTGTGTTTTTGTATGAGTTTTCTACATAATAAGAATCCAATGGTTGATATACAAGATTAAATTTTGGCTTGTCTACATTTGAGCACCAAAATAATACATCTACCACAGAGCCAAGCTTGTTTTTTACATTGTTTTTTGACCTAGACCTGTTCCAGAATATCGGCTGCACCTTTTTGAAATGTTTAAGGCAAAGCATGTGCGGAATCATCATCTCTTCCGCGGAAATGTGAAAAAAGAATGACCCTTCTTTTTTGAGATAGTTCTTACTCTCTTCTAAGATTGGCTCAATAAGATCGATATATTCCTGGTCTGTTGGGTGAATATCATCGAACCCAAGACTTGAATTTGGTACGAGTCTAAATTTTCTCCCAGTGTTGAACGGTGGATCGAAATAGACCGAATCAATGCTGCCTTTTTCCAACTCTCTGATTAGTTGCCTGGCATCACCCTCTCTTATAATCATTTTACTTTTCAAAGCTTTATAGTCTCCTTGTGTTCTTCGGGAATTTGATCAATATAAGTGTCTGGATTATCTTGTTGTAGTTTAAATACTAATAGCGAGTTGGCGTTTTTACTCACATCTTTGCCAGCGAGTAATGATCCTAAGCCATTGTTCATTACCAACCTCAATCTTAAACTAAAATTATGATCCTGTCCAGTGGAATCTTTAAAAACAATCGAAGCCGAAGTGTTTCCTCTGCCTGGGTTCAAATAGCAATCAATGTCCTTGTTTTCGTTAAGAAACTTAATCAGAGGATGCTGGTTTGCTGGAAAAACTATCAGGGATTTTCTTGGCTGATGAGTAATAGAAAAATAAAAATCAGAATCACTCAAATAACAATCAAGGCTCTCCCTAATAAGTTTAGACAAATCACCTGAACTTAAAGAGAGCATAGCTGCTTGAGCTAAACTGTTAAACTTTTTTTTGGTTTTTGTTTTTATTGGTTCCAAAGTCTCTTTAGTGTGACCCTTATCTTTTTCTGAGTTTTTTACCAGTCTTATATATTCTTTTAATTCAGTAAATTTTTGATTGTTCAGATCTCCGAGTCTTGAGGTATTTACATAATCGTATGTTCCAGATTTTTGCGATCTGGCTTTTGCAGAAAGTTTATATTTTCCACCCACAAGTAAATCTTCCTTGTGCTTCGTTCCTCCCCTTTTAATCACACTAGGGTTTTGGCCAAAAGAGATCAACTTTCCAGACTCTATTAAAATTTTGGTCTGCTTCTCGCCGGCGAGTCCATTGCTATGAGATTTGCCTGTTGTATTGTAAGCCACTATAAATTCCTTTTTGTTTGTTGTACTCTTATTATATCACAATCACCAAAAAAGTCAAGCAAATTATCTATAATATATACCGCATGCTCTGCGCAAAAAGTCTGAGGTGCTTCTGTTTTCTTCACACTGGATATCTGTTATACAGGTACAGTGAGCAGTTCCCGTATAGTCTCTTTTCGTACACTCTTCATTGCATTCCGATAGATGCCATATCGAACTAGGATTGTTACAGACGCATGCAATGACTATCCTATCTCTAAAGTGTTCTTCCTCTCCTCTTTCTTCTCCGCAAGAGATTATCGCCACGAACAATAAAATATACTTCACTTTTTTTTATTCATAACCCCATAAAGACCAAAAGCAAAGGCCACGGAAGAAATTAAAAAGAAATCCCTAGCAGAGAAGGCGAAGAAGTGATGATTTTCCCTTGGAATAAAATAGCCCATGTATATTGCTAGGACCATCTGGGATGCGCCCAAAGCCATTATCGCCCTACTTATCATGTCACTAGTGTTATTCTAAGCCGGCCAACCTTATCAATAAAATCTTTATTTTTCTTCGGGACATATCCAGGCTTATTTATTCTTTCAAATTGGTCTTCCTTCAGTTCTGCCCATTCTCCGCACTCTGGAAAATATATTAAATGCTTATCGTTCGCTT
>CAZAZO010000131.1:0-3008 GCA_964489675.1 Candidatus Woesearchaeota archaeon
TATCGTTATCTTTCCAGACCTCTCTTCCTGGTCTTTTCTCAACCTTTACCTTACAAACAAATTTTTTCGCCATCCCACATGAATATCTGGGTACTCCATATATTTTTGCAAGCCGACAAAGTGTGCTGGTCCCAACCTTATTAATAACTCCTCCCTTAGTAAAAGCATCGACCCCAAATAAAAACAAGTCACACCCCTTCATTAATTGTTCTGCTGCCAGGTCCGGTGCAACAGTGGTCTTAATTTTGGCTCTTGACATATCTCTTGCCATCATTCTTCCCTGTAATAGTGGCTCAACTTCAACAGTATAGACGTGAAATTTTTTCTTTTGCCGTTTTGCTTCTTTTAAAATCTCAATAACGCTAGACGAATGACAATGCGTAAATACATTCATACCATCTTTAATTAACTTAGCGCCATTTTTCGCAATTCGTTTCTGAGAAGAATCAATATACTTATTCAATTCTTTAGCAGTTTTCTTCTTTTCTTTTGATTTCTCTAGTTTTTTTATAAAATTTTGCAATAAGGGCTCAGTGGGCCTAGTCGCAAGAATCTTTTTAGCGCATTTTTTCGTCGGGCACTTCATATATGCTTCCACCCCAGCCCTAGCAACATTCGTCGCCCCCTGTATCTTAATGGACTTTATGTCAGAAACTATAGTGTCAAAACTAGAAACCCTCTTTTTCTTCAGCATAAAATATAATAGAAAAGAGTCTATAAAAAAGTTGGTATCATGTGGCCGTAATTCTAGATTTCAAACAAGTCCCTTCCCAGAGTTAATTAGTATTATTCTAGCATCTTTTTTAACATTTAATTTTGATAATATTCCGAATATTACAGAGCTAGAGGGCTCAACATTAAAGTATCTCTTGCTTCTTTTGTAGGCTTTTTTAACCTCCTCTTCAGTCAAATAAATAATCTTATGTCCCTTAGTTAGTATTGATTGAATTTTTGACTTATAAGGGGTGTAGGGAGTACATAATTTGTCTGCATAGCTTTCCCATTTGTTTTTCACGCTTACCCCAATCAGCTTAGTTTTAAGCTTTAGTTTTTCAATTTCGTTATAAATGCCGACGAAAGTCTCTCCACTACCAAGGGGAAGTATAATAATCTCAGGATTTTTTTCTGCAATTTCACAAAGAAGCTCTCCGTAAGCATTATGGAATCCATTTGTTACATCCAGAATTGCCTCATCATTATTCTCGCGAGCAAGTGCCATTGTATCCGCTGGCTTCAGTATTCTTTTTGATAAATCTACTTCGACAGTAGTGCTGCATAGATCTAATTTACGCCTAATTGACTTTTTCAGATTTTTATCTATTATGCAAATAATTTTTATACCCAATTCCTTGGCCAGCATTCCCAAGCTATAGCCAGCATTCCCAGAAGTGATTAAAACTAGCTTGTCAATGCGATCATTTATTGCTTTTTGAAGAATTAATTTACTTCTCCTGTCTTTATGGGTCCCATAGGTATTTTCGCCTTCATCCTTTATCCACAAATTGGGTAGGTTAAACATTTCACTTAATCTTTCATTTTTTATAAGTGATGTTCTTTGTTTATTCTCCATTGTCACGTATTTATATTGAAGGACGATCTATAAAAAAGTTAGTATTAGCTTAAGTCCAGCTCTTGCCTAGAAATATAATATTCAACAGCTCGCATGCTCCTAATATCTCTTATGGAAGAAAATTTATCTCGTAGTTTTGAAATTATTTGATGATACTTTTCAGTATTTCTCAGTTCTAAATCAAATTCAATATCATATCCCCCAACATGATAAAGAACAGCAGTCATTTCTTTCATTGAATAAATCTCCTTCATTATTTTTTCCTTTTCTGAATAATTGCTAAGACTCATCTTTATTCCATAATAATCTCTTCCAATGGCTAATACGTTCAAGTCAGCCTTATATCCAATAATTATTTTTTTCTGCTCTAGTTTTTTTATTCTTTGAAGGACAAGCATGCTACTAAGTTTCAATTTAGCGCCAATGTCAACTAATTTCATTCTAGAATTTTTCGAAAGAAGATTTAATATGTTAGAGTCAGTCTTATCAATTGTTGCGGCTTCATTTGAAAGATCCAATTTTCTCATCTGTTTGGGTTTTTTGTCAACAAGATAATTTCGATCAACTTCATCATACTTAACAAGGCTGGTAATGAGCTTATCTCCAAGAATAGTTCTAAACCTATCGGAAAATCTCTCATAAAATTCATAAAATTCACCATCTGTTTTAGCTAAATAAACAAATGCAAAATCCCATACTCCTTCATTTTGCCCAACGAGCCAAACATGCTTTTCCTTTCTTAAAAAATTAATCAGTTCCTTTAATACATTTTTATTTATGTCTATAAATTTTATCAAAGTTCTATATGAACGATATCCAAGTTTTTGAAAATCAATTAATGTTCTGTATCCACTAAGAACACCAGTTTTCTCAAATCGATTGATGCGGTAAGCTACAGAGTCTTTAGAAAGTCCAACCTTCCTCGCTATTTGAGTATTTGTTTGACGTGCATTCTTATCCAACTCAAATAATATTTTGTAATCTTTTTTATCCAGCTTCACCATATTAAGAAATAATAAAAAATAGTATATAAATCTTTTTAGTTAATGGTAAAATAAAGAATAAACTTTCTTATATATAAAATATGTAATTACTTTATGGAAGTTAAAGAAGGAACAGCAGAAAAAACATTTTATGAGGGGCAGTATTTGGGTTCATTCGCAGAAAGCCTAGTGGCTAGAGGCCTGGGTACTAAAAAAAGCAAGAATGCTACGGATACTTATGAATTCAGCCATTTGTCTATAAGGAATATGAAATTGGAAGTCACACAAAATTGGATTGGACTAGGAAACGCCACCAATTACATTGTCTCTCTAAGCGGATCTGAGCCTCACGTAAATGAGTTTATGCGCGCAGCAGAACATGAGCTAGAAAGGCTTGTGAATAGTCGAAAAAGAGTAGGGGAGCAGCTGGAAGGCGGAGAAGAAGATGGTAGAGA
>CAZAZO010000132.1:0-1890 GCA_964489675.1 Candidatus Woesearchaeota archaeon
CCTACCATCGCTGATATTTCTTTCGGCCTCGTCTAATAACTCCTGATAATTAGGCTGGTAGTCTGGTTTTTTGGCTAAACCAACCATGTCTGGAGGTGAAGCCAAAACTAAACCGACAACCATGTCTTCTTTATTTTTGTGAAGATAATAAAGAACCTTATTACATCCCAAACTATGTCCAAAAAGTACAATCTTTCTATATCCCAATTTTTTTCCTTCATCTATCCAAGCTTGAATATCATGCTCACATTCAGAAAATCTCTCATAGACAGCGCCAATTCTCTTCGTTTTATATCCACCCTCTTTTGTTTTCTCTTTCGTGGCAATATCGTTAATATGATTATATCCCCTAGTGTGAGAATATATAAAACCAATCTCGTTATTCGCCAAAAAATTTCCAACAATGTTTCCATAAACGTTTTCTAAAAAATTCCCAGACATTCCATGAATAGCCAAAACTAAAATATCTCTTTTATCAGAATCATAATGAAAGCCTCTTAAACGAAGATTGTCTTTAGTCCAGGTTGTAACACTTCTAAGTTCATAGACTTATCCTACCAAAAAACTGCTATCACCAGCAATTCTTTAGTGTAGTTATTCTACTACAATTTGGCTCCCAGCAATAGACGCTATTCGAACCTGTTTTTGTATACAATCGCTCCAAAAGGACACAAATTAAACAATCTATTCACATCCTTTTGAAAAACATCCTTGTTTTTCTTAAAACAAACCTTTAATTTCTTTTTCCCTCTGTATTCTAAGTATTCAGGAAACTCCTGAATACATGCTTTACAATATTCACATTTTGTTTGATCTATCTTTAACTCCATGGCTTAGAATACCAAAAAACTGCTATTACTAGCAATTCTTTGATGTAATTCCGAGCTCCCCATCGTAAACAACGTTAGAACTAAAATTATGTGTGTTTCTAGATAAAATATGTTTACCTTATCTCCCGGAGACCTATATATTTTGAATTCTTATCAAAATGAAAAAGCACCAAATGGTGCTTCTCTTAATCCGCTTGTTTTACGCTAGCTCGCGGCCTCTTGGGATTTCTCCCACTAGCAACCAGTTTATACTCTTGGGGGAGTATCAGGTTTAGTAAGTCCCCCACTCTATCCATTCAATCCGCTCAAAAGCGAATTTCCGGATGGGGTCCAGGGTGACCTGATATTGGAGGTGTCCGTGCTGCTTGACAACCTCTATCTTGGCGTTCGGGTTAGCAAATCCCAGAGCCCGAACGATCTCCTCGTACTCATTTGTTGGGTCATTGACCCAAAATTTTTCCGAGGCGCCAGCCTCTGCGGCAACTGGCTTGGAAATAATCACCCCACAAGGGGGTAAATGGTAAAAACCTGACTTGGGGTTATTGTACGCAAAGTACTCGACCCCAATTTTCACCAACGCAACCGCAACTTGCGCTGGTGTGTTCTGTAAGAGAACTGCAGCTTCGGCCTTCATGGCCTCGCTAAACAGTTTCTGCAGAACATCGCGACATTCTTCCGAGGTCGCAGGAAACAGAATATTCTTCTGCTCTACAACCTCGTACTTCTCGGGCAACCCTTCGGGGGCGTGCCTTCCAACAAGTATAACTTTTGTTTTTTTGTTCATTTTTGGGCACCTCCTAGGGCCCAAGGTTAATTATGAACTTCTACGTATATTATACCATTTCTACAATATTTTGGCAATAGCGATCAATACAAAAGTTCTAGCGTCCACGACGCATTAGTGTGTTTTTAGCTGTATAATATATTAGCTCCCCGTCGTAGACAACGTTAGAACTAAGACTATATTACGTGTCTGACTTCTTCCCTTTGGGCCCAATCCATCGGTCAACCAATGGGACAAGATCGGCCACCCCGCCCCCCCTGTTCGCAAGAGTCTCCG
>CAZAZO010000132.1:1900-2969 GCA_964489675.1 Candidatus Woesearchaeota archaeon
GGATTGAATTTGATTTATAAAGTCTTTTTTATTTGAAATAATCATTATTCTATTATACATAAAAATTCAGATAAAAATCTGAATTAAATTCTACCCTACCCCTTGGGGAACTATATATTTGTTACCTGCTTGCTATAACACTAATCTCAATTCCAGCTCCCAAGGGCAAGGCCTTAACCTCAACAGTTTCTCTAGCTGGCAGCGGTTGATCAAAATACAAAGAATAAATCTCATTAATCTTCGGGCTATTAGCCAAATCAGTAACATAAATTACTGATTTAACAATATTGTCCATATTTAGTTCCGCTTCTTGCAAGATCATCTTAATATTCTCTAAAGTCTTTCTGGTTTCCTCTTCTATTCCTCCTTCAACTAATTTCCAATTCTCATCTACCCCAATTTGACCAGAAAGAAATACAAAACCATTAGACTCTATGGCTTGGGAAAGTATTTCGGGAGCCTTAGCCATCTTATCTGTCTTAATTATTTTCTTCATAAGGATTTTTATTAGGATAACAACATAAAACCGTATCTAAATACTCGACTCCACAGAAATATGGACAAATGGAAGTATTTTTTACGGCACATCTATGCTTGCTGGTTTTCTTCTCCTTGTTCCAAGGACAATCGTCCTGCTTCCAAGATATATCTTCCTTCGAAGCCAAATCTACATCTATATTGGCTCCTTTTAATTTTTTAACGTTTTTCATGTTTATTTATACCCTTTAGCTTGAGAGGTGAACATCTTATAATATAGCTTTTCATTCTTCATTAATTTTTGATGGGTTCCCTGTTCGCTAATCTTTCCACTCTTTAAGACAAGGATCTTGTCAGTATTTCTCACAGTAGAAAACCTGTGAGAAACAATAATCATAGTTGTATCAGATGAAATTTTAGCAATTTCTTCGAATACCTCATCCTCTGCTAAAGCATCTAGAGCTGAAGTTGGCTCATCCAAAACAATCAGCTGAGGGTCAGAAAACAATCCTCGAGCAATACCAATCTTTTGCCACTGTCCTCCAGACAAATCTGTGCCTCTCTTCATATTGGTGCTTAAGGGATTCTCGTA
>CAZAZO010000133.1:0-2929 GCA_964489675.1 Candidatus Woesearchaeota archaeon
GTTCCATGCTCCACGCAGATAAAAGTGTAATCCCTTTTTTAGAACTTACTTAATGTACTGAATGTTTTACCTTTTCCCCATTGAGAAGATATATGGTAGATATAGTATCCAAGAAATGAAGAGTTTAACAGTGCTAAATATGAGGCATAATTCTCTATCAATCTCTTGTTTCTCTTTATCTTGATACATAAGATGTTATGTTTATGGATTATTTCTTTGTTTACTCTAACTCCCCTAATTCTCAACTTATCAGATTTTGACGGGTTCAATTTGAGTTCAATTAAATCTTGATATAAAGGTTCTCCAAGACTCATCATACTTTTTTTAGGTTGAAATCCCGAACTACACTCAATATCTAATCCTTCGGCGTTCTTTATATATGTTTTTTTAATCAATTGATAATCATCCCAGGAACCATTTACAAAAATTCTCCAGAGCCAATAATCCTCTTTCTGTAAATCCTCTTGCTTTACTGTTTTTATATCTTTTTGGGTGTAATGGATAAGCTCAAATGTTTCGGAGAATTTTGTCAATTTTGGAGAAATATACTGAACAATATTGTTATGAATGTCCTTCTTATCGAATATTATAACTGCACAGGGTTCGCTAGTCCCTATTTCAATGTCTTCATCTTTGCCGTTAGCCTTTATTTTCCCAATAACTTTTTTCTTGAATAGAATTTTGTTCAAATGTGATAATTCATAAAAATAGGTAATCCTATACTGAGCTAATAACTCTTTCCTAAAATCTTCTGCATTCTTATTGAGAAAAATAGGATTATTGACAATCAGCGAACAAAGTGTTCCCTTGTGACACCATTTGTTAATTCTTAATAAGAAAGCTTGGGAACGTTGATAATCAGAGACATCTTTATATTCAGGGAATGTAATTAAATGCTCTCCTTTTTTTATTTCGCCGACTTTACCTTTTTCTCCAATAGCCTTTCTTTCTCTCTTATCCTCCTCATCACCGTTTTTATCAGATGGAACAGAACCCCAGGGGGGATTAGCCACTATACAATCAAACATGACATTGGGATAAATATCATCTACCAAAAAATTTGCTTTAATTAATGTATGGTTGATTAATGCGGGAAGTATAGGATAGGCATTTCTAATTTTCTCCTGAATAGCTTCGGGCTCTTCCCCCTCCAGTAAAGCCAAATAAAGGCTGAAAGTTGCTATTTGCAACGCCTGTTTATCAATATCAATTCCGAATATCTGCTTTTTAAGAATGTCGACTTTCTTTTCATAGTCATACTCAGCGTTATTACTTTTCACAATTTCTTTAAATGCTTCTACTAAAAAAGCTCCTGAACCACAAGCCGGGTCAAATACTGAGAGTTCTTTTTTCTCTTGCAATTTGCGTTGAACCGTGTGGGAAAGCATAAACTTCACAACAAATGCCGGGGTGTAATAAATACCTTTGTTTCCTTTACGAGCATTACTCAAAAATGCCTCATATACATGACTAATAAGTTGAATCGGCATTTTGTCGAATTTGTAGGGAAAGAGAGTACCTTGCCTTGTTCGGTAATCAAAACAACTAAAAAAAAGTTCTAATCTTTCCAAATATTCTCTATGTATATCACTGCTCACAAACTCATCATATTTAAAAATATCGCCATTAATTCGTTTGATTTGTTCAAAAGCATCTATCAATTTTTGAGCCGAGCGGGTTTTAAGAATGTCCAACAAATAGTCTTTCTCGTAAATTCCTCTATCCTCAAGATATTTAATGAATAAGCATCGAAAAATAAGCAAATGAATGGTTTCTTGAGCACTATGTATTTCGAATAAATCGTTTCTAAGCTGAATTAAGTTGAGTAGTAAATCCTTATCAACCTCACTTGTCTTTTGTCGCTTTGTTTTCTCAACAATGAAGTCAAAAAAATAGGCGGAATCTATACCCTCTTTCCCTAACGTCTTTTTTAGTTTATTAAGTTCTTCAGAAGCAAAACCTTCGCTATTGACACCATAAGAAAATGTTTCGATAACAATGCTTTTATGTAATGGATTAGTGAGATTTGGTTTAACTTTTGCGTTAATAACGGAACTCTCGTTTTCTGAAACTACCACAAAAATGGGTTCTTTATTTTCATTCCAAATGTTAGTATGATTTTCGATTAATGCTTGCTCAAAATGTTGTTCAGCAATATAGATGTACTTTATGCAAACATCAGTTTGATAATATTGGAGGGCATTACTCTTAATCCGCTTATAATACGAGAAGGTATCTCCGTGCAGATTTTTGGCAATATCTTCTTTCGTATACCCCAATTTTAATAGAAAGTTAGTGATTTTTTCAATCATTTCAAGTTCCTTATTAGAGAAGAAGTTTATCACAACAATATAAAAAAAACAAGAAAATAATCAAATTTTGATTTTGAAGGTGAAAAGGTTGCACGGGCCCTTCCGGCCGCCGTGTTGCGATTTCTTTCAGGGCGAGGCGCATTTTTTCCAGCCGTGCACCGATGGTATCTTGGACGGAATCGACTCGCTTGCCGGTATTGTTCTGATTTAGGAATAGGCGTTTAAGAGTCATGGGTTTAGTCCTCTGAATAATGCGAACTATGCAAACAAGATATTCGACAACTCATTGAGAGTATGAATCTCGCATTCCGGCTGTATTGGGCTGACAGGTGTAACTCCAGTTCGATTCAGCCAAATCGCTTGTATACCTGCTTGCTGTGGACACACCACATCATTTTCATGGGACAAGCGCTTTGTAGCCATCTCAGCAGCGACTTCATCACGAATTTCTATCAATTGCTCCACAGTCAACTCATTGGCTGATAGCGATGGTAAATTAGTCTGAAGTGCTTCGAGGGCGAGTTGCAGTCCTTGGCGCATAGTTCTACGGAAATCCCAGAGAGTTTCGTCTGCGTCGAAGGAAATGGTCGTGATTCCACGCCTGTCAAACATTTGTT
>CAZAZO010000134.1:0-2873 GCA_964489675.1 Candidatus Woesearchaeota archaeon
TGAAACATAGTGTTTTAGCTGATCACATTCTTCTTGAAGATGATTTTGAGGATGGGGGCATAGATGAAAATAAATGGTATGTAAATTTGTATGAGGGGGTAGCGATAGAAGATAACGGGATTTTAGCACTAACGTCTACTAGCGGAACAGCCCCTTATCTTGCCAATAAAAATTCTTTACCCAAATCAAAAAAAATGAGAATAAATTTTACAGCTAAATATCCTGCCTTGGATGATAATGGGTTTGGAGTTGTTTTTTTAGATGGTTGCCACAATGCGGTAGGATCCTTGTGGGCGGACTCGGGGATTAATGGAAAGGTTTTCTATTCTACTTTTCCAGGAGGTCAATATTCTTCAGCGAATACTTACCAAAAAATAAATACACCTCAAGAGGGTTGGCATGAATATATTTTTACGAGGTGGAATCAGATTTATAAGGCAGAGAGTTCTGCGGGAGAATGTTCGAAAACAATGGACTCTCTTTGTGGCAATGGGCCTTCATTTTTTATAGGCCATCATGTTGATGGGGTAGATTATAGTGATTGGGGCTGGTCGCAACTTTATGTGGGAAGAGTAAAGGTAGAGTGTTATTCTGAACCAGAGGGGATTGTTGCAGATGGGTGGGATAATGACTGCGATGGCATAGTGGATAATAATTTGTGTCCTTTAGACTGTAGCTCCATTGATTGTGGTCAAGGCATATGCGGGACGGATTGTGTTAATACGGGCACCTATTGTGAGAATTCCAACCTTACATGTTCTCCTGAAGGCACTTGTGTATCTTTGGGTAATCCATATTGGACAGATATGAATGATCAAAAAATAATTCAATCTCAAGTGGGGGATACTTTAAAAATGGTTGTAGCTGGAGTGGATGTTTTAAGTCATGATGTGAATTTTACGTTAAAAATAAAGAATGAGCCAAGTACTATTTGGGATAGGCTCTTAAGTTTTTTTGGCATCGAAGGAGCTTCGATGAATTCAATGGCATCTAATCTTTATACTATAAAAAATAATTCAGATCATAAATTTTTTGTTTCGATATCGACATTAGGCATTGAGGATGAATCAGATTGGTTAGATGTTTCATCAGGCGAGAATGACCCCATCTCTTTAGATATAATTTCTCCTTTTTGTGGGGAAAACTTTACGGAATCTTCAGAATTTGATATAGTGGTTAATGCCTCAGATGCGGATGATTTAATTCAAGGGAATATAACAATAGCTGGAACGAAAATAGTGGATCTTACAAATGGAATAAATAGCGTAGCTCATAGAATAGACAGCGACGGAGAATATACAATAAAAGCAGAAATTTCCAACACTAGGGGAGAATATGTGGTTAAAACTACTAATATAATGATAACGGGAACTACTGGCAACTATACTGCAGCTTGTATTGATTCTCCCGAACCTGGGAAGTACTTCCAGAGCAGCTCTGTTAATTTTACGGCGACTTCCTCAAAGGCCATTGAGTGTTTGGGCGGAGTATGTGATTTTGTTGATTTGACTAGCAATAAGCTTTTGTTTAGTTGGGCATTTCCATTAGAGCCTTCGATTAATTTTGAAAAATTGGGGGACGGAACGAATATTTCTGGGAGTACATTCTTGACTAATCCGGCAGACTTTACAATGGAATTTGTCTCTTCGGGCTATCATCCAGCGACATTGGATTTAAGCTTTTATTAGACAAATATTTATAAACTGTATTATCTCAATAAGAGCATGGATAAGAGAGTGATAGCGTTATTGGTTTTGTTTTCTTTATTTAGTTTATCGACTTTTGGTTTTGTTGTAGCATCATCTGACAATACATATATAACAATAAGGGGATGTGATGTTTCGGGAGTTAGCCTTCTTCCGGGGCAGTGTTCAAGGGACGGATATTACTTTTGTCCTGAATCTTCTGCGCATCCCCCATATAATAGAACACCATGGGATACACTAAATTATCGATGCGATCAGGAGAGCAACTGTTGCCCATCTGGATTTCATTGTAATGAGCTTGATGAATGTAAGTTAAATACAGTAGATTGTTCTAATTTTACCACAAAAAGTTCATGTACTGATGATCATGAGAACGGGGTTTGTTTCTGGATAGATACTGATGCGGGAGCTGGAGATGACGGGTTTTGTACATCAAATGCTAATGAAGGTAGCTGTAGCGTTTATATTAATCAGCTAGCATGTGAAAATGATACATATACATTCGGGCAAAATGGTATAGGAACGGAAGTTTGTGAGAAGTATTCTTCATTGGGGCATACCATAAAAAATTGTAGGTGTGTTTGGGATAGCGGAAATTGTTCATTGACATATAATTCTGGTGAGACAAGTTATTCTGGGATAAGAGATTCTTTTGACTGCTTTAAGACATTTTCAACTGGAGAATGTATAAATGGAAAACAGAATATTTCGTGGATAGCTAGAGTTGATAATAGAGAGGGAGTATTTGGTCAGGATGTAATAGATGCTTCTGGTTGTATGAATGGGGCGAGAGATAGGGTTTGCGGGGCGGCGTCAATTAAACTTCCAGGATTTAGTACATATGCTTTAATTGCGGTAGTAGTTTTAATTGTAGCATACTATATATATTACTTGAGTAAACAAAAGAATAAAAAGAATAAAAAATCTAAAAGAACAGGGATGGGCGCAAAGTCGCGTACTCTCAAAGGAACAAAAAAATGAAAAAGTTATTGATTTTGGTTTTGTTGGGGATGTTTTTAGTTGGGGGATTTGTTTCAGCGGAGATTTATGATTCGGATTGGATACAGTTTGCGCCGGGGGCTGGATGTTGTGCGGATGGATGTGCTGTTGGGCGGGGGTGTCAGGATGGCATTGGAGGGTGCTTGGCTTCTTATTATGGATTGACAG
>CAZAZO010000135.1:0-2872 GCA_964489675.1 Candidatus Woesearchaeota archaeon
ATCGTTGCACTAAAAATCAAGTCCTCCAAGTATTCGGACGAAACTAACAGGGCTTGTGCTCAATTAAGACTCCGGCTTAAAACTATAGAAACATATTTATACTATCTTTATATCAAATAGAGTATGGGATTAAAAGAATTTTTAAAACCTACAAAAGGAAAAATAATCACTTCTTTAATTATTCCAATAGTTTTGGAAACATGGTTTGTTAATTATTACAATGCCAATAATCCACCTATGTGTGAAATGGTTTGTGATCCTTCCAAATATCCTGTTTTACTAAGTGGGTTTTGTAAATGTCCTGGTTTCAAAGCATTAATTTCAGATATAGTATTATTAATAATTCTATTTGTGATTCTTTTTAGTATAACTTATAGTATTTACTCATTATTTACTCGTAAAAGAGTTTAAAAATTATTTCTTTATGTTTCTACTGAACGCCTACATCTTAACTCCTTCGCTTACGCTTCGGTCTTTCCACTCTCAATTCGACAGCTCTAAAACTGCTTCCGCAGTTTTGAGGACTCATTGGAGGGAAACAGAGCACAACATCGTTATGTCTAATTGTTCGAAGGCACTAAACTTTAGAATTAAAAATAGTTAAAAATGCCCCTTGATGCCCCCGACCAAATCTCGCAAGCTCGTCCCACCCTTATTAGGAGAGATTGTTGTAAAAGAAAAGTGAGCCGCCTTAGTCACTTCGTGACAGATAGTCAAAACTTTCAGTTTTGAGATTTAATGATAAATTTTTTCCTCCGCCCAAACGATAAGTTTTTAAGAGTACTATACATTACATAATTCATATGGCAGAAAAAACACAAAAGGATTTCGTTTTTGGAATCTTAATTGTTGTAACTTTTGCTTTTCTCGTCGGAATTACAACAATGTGGTTAGATTTTGGAACATTTACCAATTCTCAAGGAGAAATAATTCAAACAACAATAGCCCATAAGTTGCTAATTACTTTTGGAGGTTTAATTATTCTTTTAATTAGTTATTTGTTTTTTAATCACCAAAAGAACCTAGATAAAAAGAAAATCTTAAATACTAAGAAATAATGAAATAACTAAAATGGAACAACAACCACAAAAACAAAATTTTGGCGATAAAGCATTATCAACTGCTTACAAGGTTGGGGGATGGAATTTAAGACTAAAAGCAATTGGCTCTGCTATTTTTGGTTTATTTGCTTTTATTGCAGGAATTGTCCTTGCCATATCAACAGGAACTTGGGGTTCGTTGATATTCTCTGCAATAGGAATTGCTGTTTTAATTGGAAGCTGGCTTTATTGGAAAAGAGCCAAATCATTAGTACAAGGAAGATATTATTAAAAATGAAATTAATAAAAATCTTGCCAATTTTCTTTTTAATGATTTTATCATTATCAATTTTTGTTTCTGCCGACACTTGCACAGAAACAGATGATGGCTTAAACATTGGAACCGCAGGAAGTGTTTCAATTGATCAGGTTTTACAAAATGGAGCAACTGCCCATTTATCTGGAACAGATTATTGTTTTGATTCTTCTATAAATGTGACCGATGGAACTTCTGCTTTAAATGTCGCCCAACTTTTTGTTCAAAATGGAATAAGTTTAGGAAATCTTAATAAAACTTCTGGCGCTTACTTAATGGAAACAACTTGCCAAAGTTTTACTTTAAATGGGACAACTACTTATTCAGTTGCAGTTTCTTACAAATGCCCAAATGGCTGTTCCAATGGCGCATGTATTCAAGAAGCCCAATCAACATACATTAACGCTTTAGCGATGGAAGCCGATGGTGTTGATATTGATAAGGTCTCTGAACAGATTGAGGATGCCGCAGCAATTATCTATGAACTTGCCACAGGAGCCAAAGAACTTACCTGGGAACAAGTCTTTTCTTAATTCTTTTAATTTATGTATCGCGTTCGCTCACTATAAGACGCGTTGATTTCTGACTTTTCGGACGAAATTTTTCCATACATTGTATGGAAAAAGGATATAACAGCGATTATATACAATCATGCCCAAAAATCTGTTTATTGAGGATCAATAAGTCTATCTAATGCAACTTGAAGTATTTTGAATTTTTAAAGAAAATTCTGCAAATAATTATTGAGTCGCGGTTTCACACCTTGTCAATAAAGTTGCATGGTGATAAGACGATTTTTGTGCCTGACTTCTCGTTTCACTCGACCCATTCGGGGTATATAACACCGATTATATTCAATCGTCGTGTAGATTTATTAAAAGTGGGTTTTCGCCTTAATCCCCACACCAGAATTTATACAATTCTCCATTTGTGTGAAGTTCATAACAATCCCATCCAAAAGAAATACTATACATATCTTCCCTTAATCTAGTATAATTTAATGATCTTTCAATTTGCATTTGTGCTTGCGTTTGATTTAGATAATTCTTAAATTGTTCAACCGCAAGCTCTCTAAAAATTTCTTTTGCTTCTTCTATTGAATTTATTTCTCTTCCATAATCTTTAACAAAATGTCTATCCCATAATCCTTCACAACTATCTTTCATCCCCAATAAACCGACATTTAGTCCAATCCCAATAAGAAGCAAAACTATGAATAGTGGAATAAATGCAAATTTCCATTTTGATTTTATTTTCTTAAAGGGAAGATATAATGATAAGAAACCGATTAGAATTATTGAAATGATTAAACTAATCCAAAAGATTATTCCACCTTGGAAATAATATGTACATACTGTCATAGTTTAATCAATATTTCTTTTATATAAAAAGGTTTCTAAGACTTCAAGTGGGATTGTAATGAACGGCGAAAACCCCCTAAAAAACAAAAAAATAGACACGACGACTTTGATTTTTTGCCTTCGGCATCGTTGCACTAAAAATCAATCCCTATCGG
>CAZAZO010000136.1:0-2866 GCA_964489675.1 Candidatus Woesearchaeota archaeon
TGAGGTTCGTTATCAACGTGCTTTGCCTTGAGCCCGTAAACACCTTTTAAAGTGCTTCTGTTACGGATACCACAGGCAACAGCTAACATTCCTTGATAGCCTTCACCAGAAGCTTCGCCTATAATCGCTCGGACGGCCTGGCTTTCGTTTACTTCCGCATAGCAGCTCATAGTGAAACAAACTGCTAAGATGAAAAGAATAATCAAAATATGTTTAAATGTTCTAAGCGATATTAGAATCACCCTGAATCTCCTTTTTAGCTATTTGTCTTTGCATTTGTTTCTATTCCGGCACAGCTCGCTTTTTTCAGCCTTCCATTTCCCCTTTGCTTTTAAGCTTTTGCAGATTGCTTTATTTACTGTCATCTGTTTCTTATATTTTCTATTCTTGTTACAAACCTACAGTTTTCAGGGCAATAGTTACCATCGTTATTCCGTCTGTCTATCTCTAATCCTTTCTTGTGTCCGGCCTTAACAGCCCAGTTGTAAAAAGATATGAAGTTATCCTGCCATTCCTTACATACTGTGATACCTCTGCCACCATAATATTTAAAATATTTGCTCTTAGGATCAAGGCATCTTTGTTTCATACCCTTCCAAATAATGTTTAATCCGTTAAATTTCTTTTTTACTTTTTCCCGCTTTATAACCATACATTTTTTGCACTGACTGTGATACCCGTCTTTTTCACATTTGCTTTTACCAAATTCAGAATAAGGTTTAATCTCTTTACATCCAGGGCATCTCTTCATTTTTGCTGCCACAAGTTCAGGAGTTGGAAGATGACGTTTGACTATTGAGTGGTCACCCCATTTTTTCCACCTTGCCCAGTGCATCTGACAATACCCTTTACACAGATATTTTTTTCTACACCCTTCCACTTTGCACTTTTTCATATTAGTTTCTTAAACCCCTCTCCCAACTAAATCCATTTCAACCATCCGTGCTACATCCGGATAATAAAACCTCAAGGATCCACCTATTTTTTTGTGTCTTAGCCCGTATTTGAGTGTCCATTCTTTGTACTTTTTCTTAACGGTAAGAGGGCTAAAGCCTAACAACTCAGCAACTTCTTCTTTTGGTATAAGTTTTGGGCGACTCATTTAATCTTAATCCTCTCAATTTCTTCCTGGACAACCTTTGTTTTGCGATAATATTCTTCAACTTTTGTCTTCAATTCATCTCGGCTCATAGAGCTATCTAAATCTTTGTAAAGTAGATTGAGTAATAAGGACTGAATTTCTAGCACACATTCGATAGCTGAAAGCTTAACACTAACTCGGCCACTACCACGTCCGCCCATTTTTAAATCTCCTTATTTTGTTTTTTTGGATCGCTATTTCTGTCATAAATAAACAACTCAAAATCAACGCAAGTTAAGTCCATTAGCTTCTGCATAAGCTGCATAGAAGGTGATTTAGTTCCTTTAATCATTGCAGAGACAAAACCTTCATCGTAGTTAAGTTCTTTGGCAAGTTTTTTATAATCCCAATCGACAAGTTTAAGCCATCCTTCTAATCGCTGTGAAATTTTTATCATTCCCATTGTTAATCAACCTCCTCTTATTTTCAATTCTTCTTGAATTGCGAGACAAAAAAAAATTGTCCTGTGTCTAATTTTCAATTACTCTTGAATTTTACCAAATCACAATATTTTGTCAATCTTTTTTTTCAATCCTTCTTGAAATTACATTAGGTTG
The DNA here is from genome assembly GCA_964489675.1 of Candidatus Woesearchaeota archaeon. Classification (GTDB taxonomy): domain Archaea; phylum Nanobdellota; class Nanobdellia; order Pacearchaeales; family GW2011-AR1; genus JAGVXH01. Next base: position 1,699 of record CAZAZO010000136.1, read on the forward strand.
TTAGGTGAAATTCCATTTCTATTGAAACAAAAAGCATTGATATTATTAGCTTTTTCAAAAATTCCTCTTTGACTTTCGTCCGTTAGAATGGTAAAATTATTTCAATAATTTTTTTTCTACTTTTTAAAAAAATTTCGTTTACAATAAAATTGAAATGAATTTAGGCGAAAAAATAAAATCTTTACGAAAAGAGAAAGATTGGAATATGCAAACTCTTTCTGAAAGATTAGGAGTAAGTATAGGTATCATTTCTGAATGGGAAAGAAATACGAATGAACCTAATCCCAAAAACCGTAAAAAACTCTGCGAAGTTTTTAGCATTACTGAGGCCGAGCTCTTCGGTGCCCCGCCTCCGCTAAAAGAACCGTCAGCTCCCTATTTGAATCCCGAAATACTGGAAGCTCTCCAAGATCCGGTAGCTGTAAAAGGACTGCTCATAATTCATAAAAACTCACAAGAGATTAAAGACGCTATTAAAGCTCTTCTGGAAACTATACCGAATCTGTCTGCGGAAAAAAGACAGGCGATATTAGCATTGTGTAGGTAAAGATGAAACTATTTGAAAAAGTTAAATCCCCATTAAAAAGACTTTCCACCTTTATAAAATCCCTAAACTGGACTAAAACCGATTTAAAAATCCTCTTCTTAAGCATTCTTATCCTTCTTATAACTTTTTTCACTTGCATTGTTCCGCTTATTGCAGCAATTTATTCTCTTAAATCAATTAGAATACACGGTTATGTTCAGTCTGATACTAATATTTCTGGTTCAGTTGATGCCGATGTTTCTGGGTTTATTACTACTGATATTTTTGGTAAAGTTACGATTGACGAAGTCGAAATTGACAGCAGCAGAGTAAACCCCATATATATGGATATTATTAGATAATTGAAGAAAGAGAATAGAAAGAAAATAAAAAGAAGGAGGTATATATAATGATGAAATTATTTTTAGTGTTTATTCTGCTCTGCGTAGGCTGCACTACCATTACTGGATACCACAAGAAAGTAACGGTAAAAAAGGATGGCGAAGGGAAAACAACTAGCATACTTGTTGAAGAAGAAATTCATCAACCCGATCTTAAAATGAAAGCTATGAATTTTAAATATCTCGATGAATGATAGAATTTTACTATAACTATGGCTTCAATCTTCCCCCATCCCAATAC
>CAZAZO010000137.1:0-2823 GCA_964489675.1 Candidatus Woesearchaeota archaeon
GGTAAGAATGTTGAATACTGGTACGCGAACGGCCTTTGTTAATGGGTGCTTTGATGTATTACATTATGGACACTTAAAGCTTCTTGAATACGCAAAGTCTCAAGCAGACATTTTGGTGGTAGGAATAGACTCAGATATGAGGGTTTCGAAAATCAAGGGACCCACCAGACCATTTAATTCACAAAAAATAAGAAAATACTTTTTAGAATCACTTGTGTATACAGATAGAGTGATAGTGTTTGACGACGACGACCAGCTGGTCAACTTAGTGAAGAGCATAAAACCGCATATAATGATAGTGGGCAAAGAGTATGAGAATAAAAAAGTAATTGGATCTGAACATGCTAAGGAGGTAAAGTTTTTTGAAAGAATTGGAGAACACTCAACAACAAAAATCTTGCAAAATACTCTTAGTAGGTGATTCTTGTGTAGACAAATTTCACTATGGTGTTTGTGAAAGGATCAGCCCAGAAGCGCCCGTACCCATATTTAAGCATATGAGCACGGAAGTTAAAAATGGCATGTGCTTGAACGTCGAGCAAAATTTAAAAGCATTTAAATTTGCAGAGATTTCAGTGCTAACAAATACTGAAAAAATTACAAAAGAAAGATTTGTAGATATGAATTCAGGTCAACACTTACTTAGGACTGATTTTGGAGAAAACAAAAAGATCAATCATCTCGCCCCCTCAACAATAACGAAAGATTTAATTTTGCAATATGATTATGTAATAATCTCAGATTACAATAAGGGTTTTATAACAGAGAGTGTGGCAGGAAAGATACTAAACATATGCAAACCATTATCGATACCTGTGTTTGTTGACTCTAAGAAAACAAACCTGTCCTGCTTTAGTGGCGCTTATATAAAAATTAATCAAAAAGAATATTTACAAATTGATAAGAAATCTGTTAATATGAGTATGTTAATTGTTACAAAAGGCAAGCATGGCTGTGTTTGGGACGGTAAAGTGTTCCCCACGGATATGGTAGAGGTGTCTGATGTTTCAGGTGCTGGCGACACTTTTTTATCTTCTTTGGTTTATGGGGTTCACAAGTATGAAGACATAACAAAGGCAATCAAAATAGCTAACAAGTGTTCTAGTTTTGTTGTACAAAGAAGCGGCACATATGCCTTGGGAGAAGAAGATATTGAAGAATTATGTATTTGATATAGATGGTACAATCTGCAGTAATACAAACGGAGATTATGAGAAAGCAGAACCTTTCTTGGAGAGAATCAGTATAATTAATGATCTTTTCGATTCAGGTAATCAAATATTTTTCTTGACTGCTAGGGGGATGGGTAGACACAACAATGACCCCGATGCTGCAAACAGAGAGTTTTATGAGTTCACAAAAAAACAATTAGACTCGTGGGGCTTGAAATATCACAGACTATTTTTGGGAAAACCCCAAGGAGACCTATATGTAGATGATAAGGGGTGCCGAGATGTATCATTCTTTACCCCGAAGGTATATGATGAAAATTGAAAACAATATAAATATAGAGATGAATTTCGTTCCAAAGGGGTGGGGATTCGAGAAGTGGATAGTGAATAATGAAGAATATTGCGGAAAACTTCTTTATTTTGTAAAGGGTAAAAGATGCTCCTGGCATTACCACACTTTAAAGGATGAAGTGTTTTATATACAATCAGGAAAAATATTGGTGAAATATTCAGAATCTGATGACTTAACTTTAGCCAAAGAAAAAATACTCACCCGAGGAGATAATTTTCACGTATATAGAGGATTGAGACATCAAATGATAGCATTAGAAGATACAGAACTATTTGAATTTTCAACACAGCATTTTGATTCAGATAGTCACAGAATTGAAAGAGGTGATTAATGATTAATTTTACAGGAAAAGAGCAACAAGATCAGTTTGCTTACCATTTGCTGGGAAACCAGTCGACTTTTTTAGATGTAGGGTGTTACCATCCATTTCAGTGGAACAATACCTTTGCACTTGAGAGTCTTGGCTGGACCGGTCTATTGGTAGATATAGAGAAAAAGTGGGTGGACCTATGCAACCAAAATAGAAAAAGCAAGGCATTGCTGTGTGATGTGTCGAGTGACAAGTTTATAGAGACCTTGGGAGATAATTGGCCTTCAAAACATTTTGGGTATGTATCCATGGACGCAGATGGCGGCAACGCCCAAGCTGTTACTTCTTATTTAGAGGCAGGGTACACTTTCGATGTTATGACTTATGAACACGATTCTTATCAATGTGGATGGGAAAGAAAAACACCAGCTAAGAAAGCTCTAGAGAAAAATGATTATTTTTTGTTATTCGAAGATGTAAGGTGCACCAAAGATAATTTGCCTTGGGAAGATTGGTGGATTAATCCAAGAAAATTTGATGAAGGCCTCTTGAAACTTAAAACATCAAATAGACACCACAAGGATTGCATGCAGATGTTAAAAGATCACAAGCTAGGAGAATAAATGGATTATTTTAAGGAAATAAAGACTTACTATTCAAGAGAAGATACTGAAAATCAAGACGAATATTTAAAATCTCACAAACCCAGATTAGATTTCTTAATTGAGGATATGAAGCTGAATTCTATTAAAGATCAAAAGGTTTGCGATTTTGGAGCAGGATCCGGGTATATCTTAAAGAATATGGATCCTTCAAACGAACTAATAGCGGTCGATGGGTTCAAGGTGGAGGATGAACTAACAAGAGAGCAGTTCAATCTTGACGCCCCGTATTCTGATGATTTTCTATCAAAACACGGACAAATAGATGTAGCCTTTAGTTTTGAGATGTTTGAGCACTTAACAAATCCATATAACTTTATATATGAG
>CAZAZO010000138.1:0-2787 GCA_964489675.1 Candidatus Woesearchaeota archaeon
TTCATTCCAAGTGGCGTAACTTCCAAAGCTTTACCTTTAGCATAATCCCTGCTCGAAAGAGTTTCTACAATACTAGCCCTAGTCGCCTTAGTTCCCAAATTTCTTTTTTCCAATTCTTTAACCAATGAGGCTGCACTATATCTTCTAGGAGGACTAGTTTCTTTTTCCTCAGTTCTAATCTCAGTTATATCAACATCTCCATTAATTGTTGGAATTTCTTTTTCCTCCACCTTATTTGGATACACAGCCAACCAATTTTTCTCCTTAATAGCCTTCCCATTAGCCGTAAAATTCATACCAGCAGCAGTCACCTTCACATTTTTTGAATCAACCAAAGCAGGTTTTGCAAAACAAGAAATAAATCTTTTTACAATTAAATCATAAACTTTTTTCTCTACGTCCCCCAACTTCTTTTGTTCCCCGGTCGGATAAATCGCAGGATGCGCTGGATCTTCTTTTTTACCTTCAGTCGGGGTTTTGTTAACCGCATACTTTACTTTTGTAGTATACTTCTTTAACTGCTTCAATATTTTATCATAGCCAATAGATCTTGGATACTTCTGGGAGGACGTTCTAGGATAAGAAATAACTCCCGCTAAATATAATTGCTGTGCAACCTGAAGCGTTCTACTCGGAGTCAATCCAAAGTTTTTATAACTCTCCGTTTGAAGAGTCGTTAAATCAAATGGTGTTGGAGGAGCAAGTTGAGTTTCCTTAATTGTTGTAACAGCCACTCCTTTTTTGCCCTCTAAAAACTTAAATCTCAATAACTCTTTTTCATCAAATATATCTTTTGGATATTTAACCTCTAATTTCTGGCCCTTAATATCTTTTATCTGTAAAAAAACTTGCCAAAACGGCAACGGCTTGAAAGCAGAAATTTCTTTTTCTTTTTCTACCAACAAATTTAGTGCTGGCCCCTGGATCCTTCCAATAGACATTAATTTAAAACGACCAAGCGAACTAATCGCCTTCATAAGACCTCTCGACAAATTAATTCCATAATACCAATCAATAAAATGTCTAGTCTCTCCCGCAATTGCCGCTCCCCAATTCAAAGTAGGAAGAGGATTCTCAAAAGCATTTTCCAATTCATCTTTTGTTAATGTAGAAAACTTCATTCTCTTAGGATTCTTCTCCTTGCAAACAAATCTAGAAACATTCCACCCAATCACCTCTCCCTCAGTATCAAAGTCCGTTGCAACAATAAACTTATCACATTCTTTTGCTAACTTTTTCAAGACATTCAAGTATTTTTTAGTAAAAGCACTTCTTTTTTTAGTAAACGCTGGCTGCCAAGAAACATCAAAATTAGGAAAAGGACCCCTAGCTTCATTTTGTTGCACGCCATACAAATGACCAACAGCACATCCTACAATATAATTTTTTCCACCCCTTTGGAATTCATAATAACTAACTTTATCTTTGTTCGTAATCTTCTCATCCGTTGCATTTGAGAGTGCCGCAGCTATTTTTGCAGCAGCCTGAGGCTTTTCTGTTATAATTAATATGCTTTTGGAGGGCATTGTGTATAAGTAGGTGAAGGGGTGTTAATATAAATGTTTTGGTGAATTAATAGGCCTTAAGCCATAATAGAAGTTTGCCCCATCAATATACACACTTATTCTTTTTTTATTAGAAGTTTCCATATTAATAAAAATCCGGTATTACCGAAGTAATAGCCGGGAACACGCTTGCAGGATGTCAAAGACTTAAAGGCAATCCCTGTTACCTTAATTAGAATTAACCAGCAAAGATATATAAGTGTTTTGGTGAGGGTTTAGCGAAGGTCTCCGTTATGTTTATATATCTTTGACTTATTTTTTTTAGCATGATTGATGAAATAAAAGAAATGATCCTTGAATCCTGTAGGGGCAATGATTGGAAATGGAACGTTCACGTTAAGTCAGTTGTTAAAAATGCAAAAATATTAGCCAAACAACTTAATGCAGACATAGAAATTTGTGAAATTTCTGCATGGCTACATGATATTTATCAAGTAAGAGAATGTATAAAGAAAGATCATCATACAAAAGGTGCAGAAGAGGCTGTTAAAATTTTAGAAAATTACAATTATGATCCAGAAAAAATTAAAAAAATTAAAAAATGCATTTTAACACATTCTGAAGGTTCTGATGAATTACCAGATTCTTTAGAGGCTAAAATAATCCGAGTTGCCGATGCGTTATCGCATTTTGATCAATTTTTACGATTATCATATGTAGCTTTTACCCTGAAGAATATGTCTTTTGAAGAAGCAAAAGCATGGTTAATTAAAAAATATGCAAATTGTTGGGAGAAGTTAGAACTTATTCCAGAATCTAAAGATATCGCTAGGAACAAATACGATGCTATTAAAGTTATTCTCGGGGAACAAAATTAATTGGTTATAATTACCATCAAGAATACACTTTTTACACAAAAAATACTAAGGACATTAATTTATATTTGATCTTATATATTCTTCTGTCTTGCACAAATCAAGACTAAATCTACCCCCTAAACATTCTTCTAAATATTCCACCTAAAAACATGTCGGCTACCATTCCAATACCCGGAGTATTGCCTCTCGACTCACTTCTATAAGCCATGCGCCCCCTCATATAATTAATAGACTCTGAAGCAGAATATCCTTTAAGCGAGAATCTTTCTCCATCCCTTGCTGAAGCATATCCTCTCATTCTCGGACTCATTCTTGCATCCTGCCTTTGATTGTCTTCTGTCATAATCTTATGAAAGAGTATAGCTATTTAAACTTTTCTCGAATTTTTCACTACTCATATCTCA
>CAZAZO010000139.1:0-2712 GCA_964489675.1 Candidatus Woesearchaeota archaeon
TAACTTTATAAACCTTCTGATTTTATCAATTTTATGATAACAAGAGCTATCCCAATTCCAATCAACTGAGATTTGTGTAGTTTTAACTTCGTTATTTTTCTAAATTATTTTTAGTATACCATGAAAAAAATTAAGGATTTTACTTGGCATGAAGGCATGACAGTCTCTGAATTACTTAGCAGCTTTGATTCACTTGGCTATCAAGCAATTGAACTAGCTGAAGCCGCAAAAGTAGTTCTAAAAATGAAAAGAGGAGGAGCAAAGGTATTCTTAACATTTACATCCAATATGATTACAAGTGGACTTAGAGGGCTTTTCGCACAACTTTGTTCAATGAAAATCCCAAACATCCTAGTCACAACTTCTGGCTCAATTGAAGAAGATATAATGAAGTCCCTTGGAGATTCTTTTGAAATCAGTAATTTTCACGCTGACGATACTGCGCTTCACGAAAGAGGAGAAAATAGAGTTGGAAATATTGTAATACATACTGAAAGCTATATGAAATTTGAAGACAAAATGAACGAAATCATAACAAACATATATGAAAAGAAAAAAAGGATCTCATCTTCCGAACTTTTACATGAAATCGGATTACAGCTAGACGACAAAAACTCAATACTTTACCAAGCAGCAAGAAACAACATCCCAATTTATTGCCCAGGTATTGCCGACTCCAGCTTTGGGTTTCAACTTTATATGTTTGCTCAAAAACACGAGGACTTCATAGTTGACACCATAAGAGATATGGAAAGAGTAACTACCGACCTTAGTTTTGACGAAAAAAAAGGATTAATTTCACTTGGTGGATCCATTTCAAAACACTACGCAATTTTCGCAGCACTTTTATCCGGCGGATTCGATTATGCTGTATATATGACAACATCCAGCCCACAGTCAGGCTCCCTAAGCGGTGCTACAACCCAAGAAGCAAAGTCATGGGGCAAACTAAAAGACGACGCAGAAGCTGCAACGGTTAAAGGAGACGTTTGTATCACATTTCCCATAATGATGACTAAGGTTTTAGATGATATGAAAGCTGAGGGACTTTTAAAAGATGCAACCTAAATTCATTCTCTCAAAGTCTAAACTATTAGAACAAGTAAAAAAATTAACAGATCTAGACCTTGATATTTCATATTCTTATAAAACAAATAGAAAAGTTGGAGAAATTCTGCAAGACATTGCACCCGAAGTTGACTTTTCAATACACGCAGAAGAAGAAATATCTGACATTAAAGACAAATCTAAAATTCATTTTTTCACGCAAGCTGAGCTAGAAGAAGATTTGAAAAAAATATTAAATTTGGGAGTCAGAAGTTTTGTCGTCGACAATGTTGTAGATTTCAAAAGACTAATTAAAATAATTGAAGAAACAAAAACCAAAATAGACCTCTCTTTAAGAATGAAGTTTCAAGAACACAGAGTAGGCACCGGAAAATATTTTGTTTATGGAATGCCTGCGACAGAAGTTAACGAACTAATAAAAGAAATTTCAAATCATGAATTTATCAACAAACTAGGAATACATCTTCACAGAAAAAGTCAAAACACAAGCGAATGGGAAATTGTCGAAGAACTAGAAGACTCAATAGATAAAAACAACTTAGAAAGACTAGATTTCCTCAACCTTGGAGGAGGCCTACCCTCAATTTATAGAAGTAGCAGTGTAGATGTATTTGAATATGTTTTCGCTAAATTAAAAAAAGCACAAGAATGGTTAAAGAACCACGATATACAAACTTTAATTGAACCTGGAAGATTCCTAGCGGCCCCTTGCATAACTCTAGAAACCCAAGTTATTCAAAAATATGATAGAAATCTAGTTGTGAATACAACAATATATAACGCTGCCTTAGACAATGTATTAACCGGAACAAAAATGTTGGTGGAAGGAGAACTTAGCGAGGAAGGAAAAGAATTCTTAATTAAAGGCAACTCCCCAACAAGAGATGATATTTTTAGATACAAGGTGCAGCTTCCAGAGGATACCAAAGTAGGAGATACAATTACCTTCATAAATGCAGGCGCATATAATTACACAACTGATTTTTTCGGATATAAGAAGTTAGAAACAGAGGTGGTGGAGTAAGATGTGGATAGATGTTGTCTATGATGAGAAGAATATGGTAAGAAAAGAATTTCCTGCAGCCTGCAGAGTTTTTAAAATAGGAGATAGGGTATTAATTCATCACAAAACAAAGTATTATTCTGGATTCGTTAGAGAAATAAGAAAACGCAAAGCATTACCAAATGGTTTTTCTCCAGATCCTCATATCTACGTTAAAACCGACGAAAGAGTAAGCGATAGAGAAGACGATTTATACAATGGCTTTGGATTAAGGGGGCCTCACACCTGCATTAGATTTGAAGATGAAACAGAAGAGTTTGCAAGACAGATTCGGGGACCCGTAATTTATCCCATCACAAAAGAGGAACTAAGGGAACATCAAAAAGAAACGAGGGGACAATCTTAAATGAAAATCATAAACTGCCCAACGTCTCAAGGCTCTTTTGGAGCAAACCAAGGATGTGAAAAAGCACCACAATTAATCAGCCCTGAATCAAAAACCCTGGCTCTTCCTTCTGACAACATAGAAGAAACAAATAAAATCCTAAAAGAAGCAGAAGGTGACTTATTTATCGGAGGAGACCACTCTATAACATATTCTTTATTTAAGGGATTCAAAAAAAATAATCCTGAAAAAAAAA
>CAZAZO010000140.1:0-2705 GCA_964489675.1 Candidatus Woesearchaeota archaeon
ACCATTAAAAACCTAGGAATTAAAATAAAAGAACTCCGCGCTAAACCCCTTCCTCCCGAACAATACCAGGCAGAACACATCGGCCAAACCATCCGCTCTACTTTAGAACATTACGAAGAAATTATCCAGCCAAAAAAGATGGAAAAAATTTATGAAGAAGTAAAATCTCTTTCTAAAAATATTGCTAAATTTCTCCCTGAAGAAAAATTTACCTGGAAACAAGCTGAAAGAGAATTTGAAAAACAATTCTTTAAAAATGCTCTTGAAGAAAACAAATGGAACATCACTAAAACCGCTGGAAAGATAAAACTCAGACCAGAAACATTGCACAGAAAAATAAAAAGACTTAGTCTTAAGAAATAAAAGTTTTCCGTACGTATTTAGTTAGTTGGCCCGTGACGTTAAATGTGTAGCATTTATGGCGTCTCCCCTTGTTTTCGGGGTTAAGCTTATCGTCAGACGTTACTCGGAACCGAAAACCTTTTGCCTTAACAGCTTGTTTTCGGACTCGAAAACGGCCAACTAAATACATGAATGTGTTGATTTTCTTTAGTTATTTCTAGTTAAAAAAATTGAAGTACATCCTCAAAAAACGATTTCTTTATAAACTATATGTATATATAGTTATAAAAAAAAGAGGTGATATTATGGGATATAAAACAAAAATACAATTAATACAACGAAAAGATTCGCAACAATGGTTGTTTAACATTCCAGCTGCGATAGGCGCAGCGTTGGAACTTAAGAAAGGAGAGACTCTTGACCTGACCATCAAAGATCATAATTGTTTAGTTATTCGCAGGGTGAAATAAGATGTTTTACAAGCGAGAAGAAGTTTTATTGTCCCAGAAATCACAAGAGATTTATGAGAAATTAATTGATGAAGAATCATTACTTTATCAGATAAAGAAGCAATTTGATTTTTCTTTCATTTATGATCTCATCAAACCATCTTATTGCTTAGTCAATGGAAGAAATAGTATTGATGGACAAATTGCTCTTAAAGCAATTTTTACTCAGAAACTCTTTGGCCTATCGGAAAGAGGACTTGAAAGAAAAGCCAAATATGATATTGAAATCAAATGTTTTCTAGATATTGAAATCGATGACGAAGCATTTGATTTCACAACTGCTTGGAAATTTAAAAAAAAGCTGGGAGCAGAAAAAGTTGAGGAGATTTTTAATACGATTCTTGGGCAAATTAAGAAAAAAGGAATAATTAAATCTTACAGACGCCAAGCAATTGATACAATCCCTATTATCGCTGCAGCAGCTTTGCCCAGTATAACTGGCCTTATTTATCATGCAATAAAGTTAGTCTGCAAGGAAGTCGATAATGAATTGTTAAATCAGATTCTGAAAGAGATGGATTTAACGAAAGAGAAGCTTGAACAGCGTGCTAAAGCTAGACCTTTATTCAGAGTCGACGACTCTGAGAAAATAAAAATTTTTCAGAAGGCTGTCAAACGAGGTTTTAAAGTTCTTGAATTAGTTCATAAGCAAGAGATTGAGTCTGAAAACATTAAACTTCTTGAAGAAGTTCTTCGGGATAATGTAGAGCAAAAAGACGATGATGAACATCAACTTAAGCAAACACCTCACGCAAAGAAATCATTAGTCGATAAAGATGCTGGCTTTGGCCACAAAACCAAAGAAGATACCGTGTTTGGTTATAAAGCAGGAATGTCTGCCACACCAGAAGGTATAATTACAGCTTACGAAATTACTTCTATGTCACACCGGGATGATGAGCATTTAAATCCAATTATTGAGAAACAGGGAAAAAATGGTTTAAAGGCAGAAGAACTTGATGGCGATTCTGCATTCGGTTTTATCCAAAACTTTGTTGATACAGAAGGGAAGCAAGTCATACTGCATGCTCCAGTAAGAAAATTTGATCCTGAACAACTGTCAGTCTATGATTTTAAATATAATTCCGTGAAGAATGAATTGACGTGCATAAACAACATCTCTGTTAGAGGCAAATGTTCTGGTGCCCTTAGTTTTGAATTTCCCATTAGGCTTTGTCGAGTTTGCCCAAAGGCAGATGAATGTCCTTTGGCTCGCAGTAAAACTGCTTGTCTACATAAAGAACATAAAATTGCTAGACAAGCAATTGAACGTCAAAGAAATGATAATGAAATTGCGAAAAAGAATCGGGAAAAAGGGATCAAGAATTTTAATCGGCTTTTAATCGAGAATGTATTCGCCTTTCTCGAAAAATTGGGAGTCAAGAAAACCCCTGCGTTTTCTTTAGAAGGAACAAAAATCCATGTTGGTCTAGTGGCAACTCTTTCTAATATGATGAAAACAGTGAGGAAATTGAAGAAAACAGAACTAAGAGGAATAAATAATCAACAAACGAATCAGCAGGTTGAGAAGAATATATCTGTGCCAAATATTATTCACCATATTTTGTGTTCAAAAGCTTAGTTTATCAACACATTCTTCATGCCCTTTTCCTTCTGTTTAACAACTTTTAATAATCCATTAAAAAACTTCTCCCCAATGCTCAAGGCCCAGCTTCACATCCACACAAAAGAGGATCCCATAGACAATATTGATTATACTGCCAAACAACTCATTGATCATGCTGCCCAACAAAACTTTGATGTTCTTGCCTTCACCTGTCATGATAAAGTCGTCCATAATCAAGAGCTAAAACAATATGCCCAAAACAAAAACATCCTTTTGATCCCTGGAGT
>CAZAZO010000141.1:0-2577 GCA_964489675.1 Candidatus Woesearchaeota archaeon
TGCACCTGTAGTTGCAAGAACAGCAAAAGACCTAGGTTCAATAGTAATTGGTGCTGTTACAATGCCTTTCTCAATTGAAAGAGCAAGGATTGACAAAGCAGAATTTGGTTTGCAACAACTTAGGGAAGTTTGTGATACAGTTATAGTCATCGACAACAATAGACTTGTACAGATTGCTGGGAATTTGCCAGTTAAACAAGCATTTGCAGTTGCGAATGAATTGATTTCTACAATGATTAAAGGAATTGTAGAAATTATCGCAGTGCCATCATTAGTTAACCTCGATTATGCAGATGTAAAAGCTATTATGTCAAATGGTGATGTTTCCGTGATTGGAATAGGTGAAAGCGATTCAGAACAAAGAGTTGACGAAGCAGTAAAAAGAGCGTTGTCAAACCCATTATTGGAAGTAAGCTACGAAGGAGCCACAGGTGCTCTAATACACGTAGAAGGTGGAGCAGACTTAACCCTAGATGAAGTCAGTAAAGTAGGAGATATGATTACAGAGGCATTAGATGCAGACGCAAATGTAATCTGGGGTGCAAGGATTAATGAAAGTATGAAAGGAAAGATTCGTGTTATGACAATTGTGACTGGTGTCAATTCCCCATATATTTTGGGTAAAGCAACACAAAAGCAATCACAAGCAAGAGCTGTAGCAGTTTCAAACGAACTGGGAATTGATTTAGTGAGATGATTAAGGGTTTACCCCCAATTAACCCCCACTTAGACTGAGCTGGTATCTCACGATACCAGCCTCTTTCTTTTTTTACAACAAAGCTTAAAAACAAAGAATTAAAAATTTCTTCTATGGATTTGTATAAAGCTCGAGAAGAAGATGTAATAAGGCCTGCGATTGCAAATTCAATCCTTATTCATGGTGGAGAAACAGCTGAATACTATGCACAAAGGTTTTATGATACTTTCTTTGGGCACCCTTATGTAAGAGAGCAAAGTGTATTAGTAAATTTAATTCCACCCATAGTAAGAAATCTAACACAGGATAAGTTTATAGCAACTTTATACACAAATAATGGACATCCTAATCAAAGGTATGAAGAGTTAATGGATCCAATGTATGGAAGTCAGACGGATTTATTAGTGGGGGTAATTAGAAGGGAAGAAAGAGATGGAAGAATAAGAGATTTGGATGAAATATTTGACATAAAATTACCCGCAATATACTTAAGTGCTGATGAAGAAGATGAAATTGCTTTAGTATTGACAGGCATGGATAAAATAGAGGGAGAAAAAGTTCTATATTTTTTATTAGGAGATAAAAAACTAACTGTAACTGGAGCTATGAAATACGCTGGTTTAATTGGGATTATAGAAGTAACAAAAAATCCTATATTATGGCAATAAACTTAAATATCTCTAAATGATTCTAGAATTATGAAAATAGAAAAGAAGACATGGCCTAATGCATTCCAAAGAGTTCTCGATGGTGAAAAAAAATTTGAAGTAAGACTTGCTGACTTTGAATGCAAACAAGGAGACATTTTAATTCTAAAAGAATGGGATCCAGATACAAAAGAATATACAGGAAGAGTTATCGAAAAAGAAGTAGGATTCATATTTAATATTAAAGATCTAAAGTATTGGTCTGAAGAAGAAATACAAAAATATGGATTGTATGTAATGACAATTAAATAATCTTATCTAAATCTCCATTAATCACAACAGGATCCATAGCAATTAATTCATCCTTGAAAATATTATCTGGAATTGGATTATACAAAAATATTTTCTTTCCTAATTCAAATGCCTTAAATGTTTCCAAAAAGGTAGCTCCACCAATATAGTTTGGTTGTCCAAGCTTCTCAAAATTAAGAATAAATACTGCAACATTTGCTTCAACCTTTTCTTATTGCAACCTAATCATAGCTGATTTCCATTCAACATGCTCTTTAGCACCAACCTTTTTCATATCTTCTTCTTTGAATGGCTCATCAAAACTATTAGGAACAGTAATCACATGTCCCTTACTTTCTAGCTCTTCTTTTATAGGCAAAACCCTATCATAAAGATGCTTACTGCAACATATAAATATCTTCATGCATCCTCTCAAATCCTCTCATTTTTTAAATTTATGGGTTCTTTATAAACTAATACCAAAACGTTTATAAAAAAACTTACATTTTCTTTTTGCTAAATGAAAGTAGTAAATTGTGCAGATTGCGGTAAAAAACTAAAGGTCCCAGAATCAGAGTTTATCCAAATTCCTAAATATAGATGTGAGATTTGTCTTAAAAGCAGATGAAGAATTTCCTGTTAATATATTTGAGTATTGTTTCTGGACTTGTTATTATATATTTATTAAGATTCTTTTTCAAAAAAAATGATAATAAAACTAAAGGTCAAAACAGAGCAGAAAAATGAGATGGTAGATCTCACTGCAAAGCTTAGAGATATTGTTAAAGATGTAAAAGAAGGTATTGTAACATTATACACCCCACATTCTACAGCAGCAATAATCATCAACGAAAATTATGATCCAAATATTCCTAAAGATATCTTCAATGCATTAGAAAAACAAGTTCCAGAAGGTACATGGTTACATGATACAGTAGATGG
>CAZAZO010000142.1:0-1921 GCA_964489675.1 Candidatus Woesearchaeota archaeon
CAAGTTCAATGAAGGTATTACTGGCACCACGTCAATAGACGAGGTGGTGTTAGACTATTCTGGCAGAATCTCAAATGGCACAATCACTAGCTACTCTACAACCGTGAGAAGTGTAAACTCTGCGTTTGATGAATATCTGGATAGCTCTAGCGAGCCATTAAAGTCTAAAGAAGAAAAAGAGCCAATAATTTATTCTACACATCCCGATGTTGTATCTGCGTTGAGCAAATATAAATCATTAGGTCTTGTACACGATTTATCAAATAATTCAAGCATTTATCATACAATGCCTGGGTGGATTACAGATGAAGACGGTCTCCGTGGCGAAAATATAAAAGAGTTATCTCAAGTTATCAGTAGTTATTTTGACAATGCACAAATACAGGTCCAAGAATTAACAAACCTTCAGGAAAAAAGATATAACTCACTGAAGACTGAAAATGATAAGCCATTCTTCTTAATAAGAAAAAATCTGGAATCACATGGATTTGATGTACCAGAATTATTCACAGAAGCTTCCGCTTTCGAGGAAATACTTTCTAGAAATGAAAGTTCCAGGTTTGAAGAAAAGATTCAAGATATAAAGAATACGATTTATCAAAACATCTACAACAACCTTTCATACATTTATAAATCAAAGGGCACGGAAAAAGCATTTAGAAACCTTATTAGGTGTTTCGGTATTGATGATGAGCTTGTAAGAATCAACATGTACTCGGACGGAGCAGACTACTCCCTAGAAGATACCAGAAGGTCAACTGCAATAAAGAAAAAGTTTGTTGATTTTAACGACACAAACAGGAATACAGGCTTAGTTTACACAAAAGAGGATTCATCTAATTCTGAATCAACTTCATTTATCCGAGGTGTGGGATACACCAGGACGCCAAACATTTCTTTTACATTTCAAACAGAGGTAATTTTTCCAAAAAGAATTTCAGAAGATCATCCACAGTATTCTGTTCCTACCAATCTAGAAGAACACATTGCGCTCTTGGGCGAGTATACAACTGATTATACAAATGATAAAATATTTACCCTCAAGGCTGTAAAGGAAAATTCTGATGCTACATCTGAAAATGTAAAATTTTCACTTTCATTTGATGGTCAAACGATTGAGACTGGATTCTTTAAATCTGTATACGAAAATTCAAAATGGAATATTGCGGTAAGAATGATTCCAAAGAAAGAGGTTTCTACTTTAGTATCTGGTGCTACATCTACAGATTATGAAGTTCAACTTTATTGCGTAAGAGCAGTATCAGACACCATAGAAGAAGAGGTTACCAAGACTGCAACAATCGCAGAGGCAAATGCGAGAGCAATTCTTGCAAAAGACAAGTATGTCTCCGTGGGCGCACTACACGGTACTGGTAATCCAACAGCCGCAGATACATCTAATGATACTTTTGTTAAAATATCTTCTACCTTGTTTTGGTATGACAATGTTACAAATGAGGAAATCAAGGCTCACGCAACTGATGGATCTAACTTTGGTCGCTTACACCCAAACGATGATGCTTATTCAACTGACACGGCGTTTAATACTGGCACAGCTTCAGCAATACAGGTTCCAAAAAGAGATACCCTGGCTTTACATTGGGATTTCTCAAAGGTTACAACAACGGACTCAAGCGGAGAGTTTATTGTAGATGATTTGTCAGAAGGTTTCTCGAAGACTTTTGCTGACGTGAATGAAAAGTCAATTCAATTTTCTGCAAACGGAGACACTGTAGACATTGCAGATAGTGACAGTCTGTCATTTACGGATGGCTCTGGGACTGACTCCGCATTTTCAATCTCTTCTTGGGTAAAGCAAGGCCAAGGGGAGTAGTCGGTGTTCAGCATAGGCAGCTTTCTCAGGATGCTTTGGTCGTCGCAGCACGCGCTGGTACGCCCAGCATGGTCATATCTTCGGTCA
>CAZAZO010000142.1:1931-2540 GCA_964489675.1 Candidatus Woesearchaeota archaeon
AATCTCATCTTTGGTAAACGTTGGCGACAATTCCACTGATTCATGTGTAATAATTTCAAGAAGAAATAATGTTGGAGTTGGGAATGAATACGGAGAATGGTTCATTGGTCATTCAAACGGAGGCTTGTATGTTATTTTGTATGCAGACCCAGCCCAGAATGGTGTGGGCACATTCAGTACTGTTAATAGAGTTTACTTTTTAGATACTGCGACGAAACTGGCATCAGGAACTTGGCACCTTGTTACGATAACTTACGATGGTACTCAGAACACATCTGGTCTTAAGGTCTATAAAGACGGTGTTGAAATAACTACAGGCAGTACAACAAAGAATAACTATTCTGGCATGCCAAACTTCAACATTGTTACAACCATTGGCGGCACCGATAGTCCAACTACAAATACTTTTGACGATTATATCGCAGACACGTCTGTGTTTAATAAGGCACTATCCTCTACTGAGATAACAGAACTATATAATGGCGGTTCTGTAAAGAATTTGCAAAAATTCTCTGCATACAGTTCAATAGTTTCTTGGTGGAAAATGGGAGACGATTTAGATGCCACAGGTGCAAGCGGAATCAAGGATTATATCGGGAGTAACCACGG
>CAZAZO010000143.1:0-2529 GCA_964489675.1 Candidatus Woesearchaeota archaeon
GTTTTGATGTTGCGTGTCAAGACGGTGAGGGGAATTTACTGGAAATTGGCAAGGTTTCGGGTGGGTTAAAAGAAAAGGATGAAGAGGGGCTTAGTTATTCTCAGATGACAGAGATGTTGACAGGGTCAATAATAAGTGAGGAAGATAAGCATATAAAAGTAAAGCCAGAAATAGTTGTAACAGTTCAATATCAAAATATTCAGAAAAGCCCTAGTTATTCTTCGGGGTTTGCATTGAGGTTTCCAAGGATTACTAGACTTCGGGAGGACAGGTCTTCTGGGGACGTTGCGACGGTTGGGGAAATAGAAATGGAAGTGTCTTGAGGTCGGGTGGGTGATGAGGTGGAGATTTCGACTGGGGGCTGAGTGGAGGTTTTGGGTGGAGGATGAGGTGGGGTTGGGGGTTGGTTAGGGCTTAGCTGTTTTCCACAGGATATTGAAATAATCCTTGTATGATTCTGCAACGTCACCATCTTCAATTAGGGTGACATTGTATGGTTCTGACCAGATAAATATAGCGACTTTATTTCCATAAACCGCAGTTGTTGTGGGAGAAAAGAATTTGCTTTCTAAGTATCTAATTTGTGTATTTGGTGTCTTTATTAATTTATTTTTTACACTCTTCTTTGTTAGTAATTTTTCTTTTATTTTAAAATGCTTTATATCTCTTAGGAATTGATGGATGTAAACTGGAAATATTGTTTGAAATTGGGTTTCCTCCCCAAAAACAACATAGTCCTTTCCCTCAGAGATTATGTCATTTAGAATAGTTTTCAGTCCTTGCTTTCCTTGAAACAATTGAACCTTCGTTATTGGTTTTGTAATCTCTTTTAAATTTCTTAAGGAAGGAATTAAATCATCTACCTCCTTGCCCAGATCATCCAAATAGTCTTTTATTCTTTCGGGCGGAGAGGCAGTAAAGTATTTAGTTTTATTTTTCTCGAATACTGATACCAATCCCTTATCTGCCAACTTAGTAAGCGTATCATAAATGTGGCTCCTATTAAGCCTCGTCTTTTTTGAAAGAATGGTGGCCGTAACTGGGCCAGTTGCTAACAGGGTAGTATAGGTCTCAATTTCTGCAGAGGTTAGACCAAGTTTTTCTAACGCAGTGGTTTCCATACTCTCTCAAAACAATTTGGGTATAAAAAGTTATCGTTCGGATAGGAACGACATAATCTTATAAAATTACCTGTAACTATCCATTAATGGTAGATGTGCAGTTAATTTCAGCACCATTAGATCAGAAAGAAGGGCTCTACGAGGAAGGAGAGTTCGTACCGATGGGTCTACTTTGGGTTGCAAACTATCTCAAAAAAGAAGGTTTTGGCGTAGAAATCCTTGACGGACAACATAATAGCCTTGAATCTATACTATCAAGACTAAATGCTCCGCTTATCGGAACTAGTTTTACCATTAGATCTTCACATTCATTAGATCAAATTGTTCAAGCAAGCAAAGATATTGGAGCAACAACCGTTGTTGGAGGACAGGCAGGTACACAATTAGCTAGGCAACTAATAGAAAGCCCAGAGATAGACTATGTTGTTAAATTTGATGGGGAAGTTTCCATGAGTATGCTTGCGGCTGGGGCAGATAAAAATACTATTCCAAATGTAGTGTATAAAGATGGGGCAGCAGTCAGAGAGAATCCAATTGAATTAATAGACTTAGAAGGCTTGCCTCCCATAAGCTGGGAAATCCCTGGAGTTGATAGGAACCTATATTGGAAGGCACACCAGGCCACAATGAGACAAGGACATTATTCAAGCTCTTATTCTCAGCCGCTAAGTGCTTTTACAAAGAAAGGTTGCCCAATGAGGCTGGGAGACAAAGGCTGTAGCTTTTGTTCAAGAATGGATAAGAAATTAAGAAGTAAGAGTCCAAGGCAGGTATACGACGAGTTTGTTCATCTTGTCTCTCTTGGTGCAGATCGGATAGAGGAGTTTAGTGATTCTTGGGCTTATGATGCGGACTGGCTAAGAAAATTGAGAAATATTGTGGACGCAGAAGGATCTTGGGGTGCTCCAGTTAGAATTTATGGAGACGTTAGACATCTTCAGAGAGAGGAGACCGTTGGACTCTTAAAGAATCTGGGGGTTGACAGTGTGATTCTTGGAATAGAATCTGGAAATGAAGATATCCTAAGGCAGAACGGAAAAAATATTAGTCGTGAACAAATTCTCAGAACCGCTTCCCACTTGGGGGAATATGGTATGATGGCCTCTCCCTCCTATGTTCTTGGTTTAGTTGGCGAAACAGAAGAGACATTGGAAGATACGTTTAGAATAGCAGAAGACATAAAAGAGAGATGTTCTGTGGAGGTAGGGACCTTTTGCACAATGACTCCCTTCCCCGGGTCTAAGGCGTGGGGGTTGCTGCTGAAAGATCCAGAAATGGAGGAAAGATATGGAAGCACTTATCATTTAAACATTACACAATTGCAGGATGATTTTATTTCTAAGTTTACTGGTTTAGGAAGAGATGGAAGAAAATATATTTCTAACCGAAGATCGGAATATCTCAAAAC
>CAZAZO010000144.1:0-2515 GCA_964489675.1 Candidatus Woesearchaeota archaeon
AAGGGAGAATAAAAATGGCAAACGGAAATTATAACACTGGAACAAGTTATCAACCTTATCAGATACCTACAGCTCAAAGCCTTTTAGGTGGACTATCCCCTGGGCAACAAGAGTTAACTGGTTTTACTTCAGGTGGCGATATTGCTCGCCATTATGGATATGATCCTAAAAAATACGGCAAATACTTTACTCCCTTAAATTTATCAGAAATAGGAAAGGGCTTATCTCAATTAAATCCACTAAAGAGACTAAAATATGGAGCTGCAAGAGAGGATTTTATGTTTGGACAACAGGGCTTACTGGGAGAAGTTGGCAGAACAAACCTTGCACATACTGGAAGCTTTGCTCCAAAGTTTCAAAAATTACAGACAGGATATGATAAGACATTGTTTGGGATTGACCAGAGCATCCAGGATAAGGTGACACAGTTTAAGAAATTATTAGGTTCTGGTTTATCGGGAATACAACAATCATTAGGGCAACTATTGACCAGTGGAGCTGAAGAAACACCGTCTGGATCAACAGCAGATTATAGTGGTACTGGTGAGCCTGATCCTAATGCATACAGCAATATTAGTCATGGAGATGAATATTATGATACAGCTACTGGAAATTGGTATTGGTATGATTCCAGGGGTTGGTTTGCACCTGGTGTATGGAAAGAAGGAAGAAAGCCCTCTGGAGAGGGTTATAACATATTTACAGGATAGGAGATAATTAAAATGGCAGGTGGATATAGATACGAATCACCATTAAATACATTGTTGAATGCTTTACCGCAATATGCAACGCAATTGCAAAAGATACGAGCTGATAAGGAAGCACAGAAAGCTATACAAGAATTTAGACAAAAGACCTTAGCAGAGCAGATTAGACAAAGAGAGGTAATTGAAGGTGAAAGAGCTGATGCAGACGAGTGGCGACTGGCACAAACTTCAGGTATATATAGAAATAGGATTTTACCTGGCTTTGTCGAGGTAACTGAAGAGATGTTAAAAAATTATCCTAAATTAAACGCAGAAGAAGGGGCTGTTATTCCAAGAAGACTTATAGCTGATTGGATGACGTGGGAGCATCGAAGGGAAGAACTGGATGAAAGAATAAGAGCAGCAAAAGCTACTGAAGGACTTCGAGAGGATGTTAATTGGTTGCGGAAGCAGTATTATGAATTCATACATAAGCCAGAGTCGGAAGTGGGAATTGAAAGAACAGAAGCTGAGACTGGCTATGTATTGTGGAAACAGGTATTTAGTGAAGACGAAGCCGATAGACTGCAAGCAAATTGGGATAAAGAATTTGATTTAAATGTAAAAAAGTATAATGAGACTTTTGCAGAAAATGTAAGACAATGGAATTTAAAACATTCTTTGGAAACTGAAATTGCTAATAGAGACTATGGTCTTCGATCTGAAGATTTAAAGTTGAGAAGAGCGGAAATAGAAGATGCTATAAAGACTGGGGACATGAATCGTTTAGTATTAGCAGGAAAGATAGCAGGTTCTCAACTAGATTTATTAACAACGGCAGTTTCTTTGATGAGCAGTGGCATAGCTCCTGAAGATATAACAAAAGACACTTCTATGCTATTATCGCTGAAGAAGATTAGGGAGTCAGATGCGTTTAGAACGGGTCAACTTTTTAACAAGCTTACGCTTGCCAATAAACTGGCGACCCTCAATCTTGAGACAACAAAAATTAATAACATAGTAGAAGCAAACAAGTTTTTGAAAGGAGAAGGCATACCACCACCAACGACCCCACGTTTAATAGCGGGTAAATTGAGTATGGGTTTTGATGAGCTGGCAACTGAGTATTCTTTTGATCAGTATGTGAATAAAACAAGGACTATTATAGATCAGCTTCAAGAAAAGCCGCCAGAATATATATCCACAGTAGCGGCTTCTGCTCAATGGTTGAAATTAGTTACAGATTTGGGGACTGTTAAAAACCAAATTACGGGTAACCGAAGGGCTTTTGCAGCAGGAGTAGCAGATGCTCTAATTGTAGAAATAGATAATCAACTACAATATGCGTCAATGCTTTCAGGTAAGGGCACAGGATTGTTAGGGCCACCTAGCCAAAAATAAATTAGTAAGATTTTGAAATAAAATCTAAGATAAAAAAAGTTAGTGCAGATGTTATTAGTATTCCAATTATTGTAGGTATCCACTCGGTGGTAGTGCTGCTTATATAAAGTGGGTATGATCCAGAGACACGGGTAGTGAAAACTGTTTTTAATATAAAGAATGATATTCCACCAAAGATTAAAGATATTAAAGTTTTTTGTAAAACTGTTAAATTTTTAATTACTCTTTTTGTTTTCCACATTTTATTTTCTCCCTATAAGCAATGTTAAACAATAATCTAAATATAGCACTTCAATTATACAAAAACAACCCCTTTTTGTTTACAGAAAATGAGATTGATTTACTAGAAAAACACTCTAAAGAAGCTGGTATTCCTTTCCAGCGTAATTTAGATGCCTCTGGCTTTAATTTGGGTAGAACTGTAACAC
>CAZAZO010000145.1:0-2511 GCA_964489675.1 Candidatus Woesearchaeota archaeon
GAAAAATAAAAGATATGTTCAATAAACAGAGGCAGAAGCGTTCCCTCTTTTTTTGATAAAATAGCCTAAAAGCATTCCTAAGGCACAGAGAAAAAGAGCAAAAATTGTTGATAATAAAACTACCTCATATAAAAAATCAATAAAAAATTGCTCTGAAAAAACTCTAACAAGCGCATCTGTCTCTGGATTTAATTTCCAGAGACTATTTCTAAAAAACAATTCATGAAACTTTGTAAATGCAAATGTGAATGATATTTTTGAGATCAAAAATAAGATGAAGTTTAAGATTAATGTTGCTATTGATCCAAAGATTAGGATTTTGTGGTTTTTTGTTATTACTATTCCTATTATGAAAAGTAAAATTAAGGAGTATAAGAAGTATTTTGATATATTTCTTAAGGATTTGACGTCTTTCATGTGTTGTTTGGCATCTGTGCCTACTAATGATTCTTCTAGTTCTGTTTCACCTTTTAAGTATAAGATGACTTGATTTGAGATTTCTTGAGCTTGTGTCTTGTTTATATTTTGTAGAACATTCGGGTTGTTAATTTCTTTTTGATAAAAAGAAGTGCTTGTGCTTAAGTATATGATTGGACTTAGAAAAAGTATGATTGGAATAAGAATTATTAGTAAAATATTAAGTAATTTCATCTCTTTTTTAGTTGTTTTGTTGAGCTATAAGTTCTTCGATTATTTTTCTGAATTCTGCTTCTTCTGCTTCTAAATCTCCTTGTGATTCATATCCATTTCCAACCCTTACATATTTGCAACCAAAAACAAATGTTGGGATTGAGCCTTTTGGATTGTATTTTTTGAATATTTCTAATTCTTCTTCTGGAATGTATGATTCTAATCCTTCTGTTAATGCATCGTCGTTTATGTCAATATCCCATTGATAAGCTATAATTTGTCCTTCATATTCTTTGACTACTTTGGCATATGTATCTTTGATCCATTTGCAGTGAGGGCACCATGTTGTTGAGAATTCTCTGATTATTGGTTTTCCATCTTGTGTGCAGATTTCATCTCCTGTGGATTTGAATGTGCTTTTTTCTGTGTTTGTGCCAGAGATTTCTACTCTGCCTGGCGTATCTTCTTTTGGAGAGCAAGAAATGAGCAAAATAGCTGTTAAAATGATGCTGAGAATAAATATGGTTCTTTGGGCTTTCATCTTGCTTTTTTAGAGATCTGCCTTTATAAAGCTTATCTCCAGCATGCATTGTAACATTAAAGGGAGTTTTAATAAAAAAGAGAAAAAGCTTAATTAGGCCAATCTAGTCTGCTTTTACATCTAGGGCAGGCTTTTGGATTCTCAATTCTTGTATCCCATTCATATTCACATTTGTTGCATTTCATTTCATTCTCCCCTATAATTGAAACAAGTAGACTCCAAAGGAACAGCCCCGTGTTCAATTATATCTTCTGTGGTTAAATGTGGGGCGCGCCTTCCCAAACAAGAATAGCACTCTTCCTCTTGGAAATGTCTACAAGAAGTACAAGGACCAACATATTTATGATCCCTTATAATTCTCATAACTTCTGAATCCCATATTTCCTGTAAAGATTGTTCTCGCACATCTCCTAAAACCACGCCCGGAGTACCTACACAAGGATGTACAATCCCTCCCTGTCTTACATACAAGTGTCTGCTAAATCTAGTACAAGGAGGACTACCAACATATGTGCTAGTTATTTCCCAATCTCTTCCAAACTCTTCTCTATCAATTCTTTGAAGTTCTTCAATCGCAGTTCTTGTTTGATCTTGCTGCAATTTCAATCCACATTCACTTCCCCTCCCCCTATCAATAATAGTATCACAATCAAAAATAAGCCCGCTCTGTCTAGCATATCTCAATAAATCTGCAACTTCTTCAAAAGTATCAGTCATGACACTAGTTACAATTCCAACTCTGCTTCTTGAATCATCTTGATCTGCAAAGCCCCTATCAATTAATCTTTGAATTGCTGCATCTCTAAGCCGGGTATATCCGGGTCTTCTTACTAAATCATCTTGGATTTTTGGATCTCTGCTGTTGCATTTGATTAGGAATCTTGCTGTTGGATACTCCATTAACTTATCTGCAATATCATCTGTTATGTAAGATCCTTCTGTAAAAATAGTGGTTTGAATATCATGATCTCTACAGTAATCCAAAATAGTAAATAATGTGTCTCTACTTCTAGGATGAAAAGGTTCTCCTGCTCCAGGGATAGCCAATGTTCTTCCACCTGCCTGCCTAAACTGTTCGAGTACATTCATTATTTGATCTAAACTGAGTGGCTCATCTTCCCTAAACTCAGAAAAACAATACCTGCAATCGCAAGGACACCATGCTCTTTTACCAATTTCAATCCAAAGATCATCAAGTCTATCTGATACCTTTCCCAATCCCGGATGTGCAATTGAATCTGACATTTTTTTAACCTCTATTGTTCGTTACTTAGTAATAGTAATACAACATAGTTAAATATTTCTAAGAAAATTTTTAACAAAATAGTAAAATTTATATA
>CAZAZO010000146.1:0-2507 GCA_964489675.1 Candidatus Woesearchaeota archaeon
GTGGACGGTATTTCTTTTACAAAGAGAATATTCCAAAAAACAATTTCACAAATTTAGTAAGCAGAATAACAGAGGAAACACGAAGGTCTGTAGAAATTGCGTGTCTTCTCATGGATGAGTACGATATCGAGGCCTCACACATAGAGTTGCACCTGGATGTATCACCATTTGGAACCAATAACGGCACTTCTAGATATTCAGATATGCTAAAAGGGTATGTACAGGGCTTTGGCGTTGATTATCGCCTTAAACCGGACGCATGGGCCTCTCAGACAATAGCGGATAAACACTCAAAATGAGAAAAAAAGAAAAAACTGGTACATTTTATCAACAAGTATATTCCATATCTTTAGAGGACATGATAGATGTTTGGGTGGAGTCATTTCACCCATTTGGCACCGTTCTGGTTATCTGTGATGCTGGTAATTATTTTTCTCTTCTTCAAGAATGTGGAATTTTATGCTCCCAATTAAATGCATATAATAATAAGTTTTTAACCGTTGAGCTTCTCGGAGCTGATGAGGCATTCAAAGTAATGGATAATATTCATAATAATGGATACTTTCCAGTAATGTATCTTTATGATAACGCAAAAATGGTTTTGGACAATATAGAACCATGAATACTAGTTACTATTGATTTGAGGAAATAATATGATAAAGGTCAACATTGTAGCTAACGATTCAAAAAAGGTTGCAAAAGTTGTAATCATTGATAGTGAAGATAGAGTGCTCATGCTAAAAAGGTCCAATTATGTAGAAAAATATGCAGGACATTGGGATTTACCTGGTGGTCATATTAAAGTTGGCGAAGATTTTGAGATAGGCATGAAAAGAGAAGTAAAAGAAGAAACAGACCTAGACATAGAAAATGTCATATTTGTAGACAAAATAGATAATTTAGATTTTTACACTTGCACTTACAATGATAAACCAATAAACATAAGTCACGAACATACTGGTTTTAGATTTTTTAAAAAGGAAGATCTAGATCCAAAAAACAAGTTTGAAAAAATGGCTTTAAAGGCCTTGGAGATGGATAGTGCTTAAAATAAATATAAAAAAGAAAGAAATAAAACTTGCAGATGATTTCAATACTGGTCTCTTAAGACCTAAGGACAGTTTATATAACAAGTTCTGGAAAAACAACACTCTAAATCCAATTGTTGCAAGAAAGCTCACTCAAATAGCTGAAGATGTTATAGAAGCTTTAGGTTTAGATGTTGAACCTGAGGATTTTGTTATTACCGGGTCTATAGCTTCTTACAATTGGCATGATCTTTCAGATATAGATTTACATATTATGTTAGATTACGAAAAAATAGACGACAATTTTGACTTAGTAAAGAGAATGCTTGATCAGACAAGGATAAATTGGAACAAAAAACACAACATTCTTATAGATGGTAAAGAAGTGGAACTATACTTCCAACATTATACAGAACCACATGAAGCGAACGGAATCTGGTCTCTCATGCTAGGAAAGTGGTTAGCGGTACCGGTGAGACTTAATCCGGAAATAGATTTAATAACTACAGAAAAAAAAGCGGAAGCTATAGCTCAACAAATTGAACACCTTTTTGAAATGTTCCAAAGAGAAGAATTTAAAGAAGCTTATGAGTACGCTGGTAAAGTAAAAGATAAAATATCAAGAATGAGGAGGCTTGGCCTGTCTGATCAGGGTATTTACTCCCCGGAAAACTTAGCTTTTAAAATGTTACGAAACGCAGGTTACCTTGAAAAACTTTCCGCGTTAAAGATAGAGGCATATGATAGAATGATGTCTGTCAGTTTGAAAAAAAGAAAGATTAATGAGAATAAGATTTGGAGAAATTACACACAAAAGGAGAAATGTGATGAAATTTGAGGATTTATTAAAAGAAATTAAAGATTATTTTAGAAACCAAAAAGATGAAGAATATCTAGAGTTCGATGACCATCCTCTTTCTGATATTGAAGCACTAATGGATCCTAGTAAGCCGGCTCCATGGGACCACCTTTATAATGATGATGACGATGAAGATCTAGACATAGATATTCAAGAGAACATTAAAAAATGAATTTTATCGATTGGATGAACATGAATATGTTTATTGACATTTCCTTTATTGTTTTTGCAGCTGCCGTTATCTGGAAAATGAGAACATATAAAAATGAAATATCTCATATGCAAACTGAAATGAAAGCATTCAGTGTCTATACTAATGAACACTTTCAAACTTATAAATTAACCTTGCTTGAAATGCATGAAAATTTAGAAAACATAAATAAAGCCATGGAAGAGAATGATCAAATTATAGAAACAATAGATGAAAAGTTAACATCGGTAATAAAAAATCCCCAAAAAGCCAGAAGAGACTTAAAAAAATAACTTTATTCTGATAAATTCTAATAAACAATCTGAAAGGAATATAATGATTGCTGATGTTGTAGTAGATCTCCAATACGGAGACTGCGGGAAAGGAAAAATTGCGCATGCTTTATGTAGAGAGCGAAAATATACGCATG
>CAZAZO010000147.1:0-2488 GCA_964489675.1 Candidatus Woesearchaeota archaeon
AAGGATCTAGAGATGGAAACAGAAATTAATATTTTAACAGTTAGTTTGCTTGGACCAAGAAAGAATATTGAAGAATCACTGATATGGTTCCTAGAGGAATTTAAAGATGATGATCAAGTCGGTTTAATTTTAAAGACAGCACAAGCAAGATCATCAATTATGGACAGAATTAAAACAGTCGAACACTTTAATGATATACTTGAGAAATTTCCAAATAGTAAATGTAAGGTATATTTGATACATGGTAATTTAACGGAATCAGAAGTAAATGCATTGTATAATCATCCGAAAATCAAAGCTTACATTACAGCCACTCACGGTGAAGGATATGGTCTACCTATCTTTGAAGCAGCTTACAACGGCATGCCTGTCGTAGCTACAAACTGGTCCGGGCACCTCGATTTCTTAGTCGGAGAAATAAGAGAAAATAACAAACTAAAAGAGAAAAAGCTTTTTGCAAAAATTGACTATGACTTAAAAGAAATTCCAAAAAGCATTGTGTGGGATAAGATTTTAGTGGAAGGGTCACAGTGGGCATTTCCAAAACCGGCATCATTCAAGTCCCAAGCTAGAAAGGTTTATAAGAACTATGGAATGTATAAAAAGTGGGCTCTAACATTACAGGATAAATTACAAAAAACTCATTCAAAAGAGGTGGTTTTGAAAAAGATGTCGGAAGCTTTGATTCCTGAACACCAGCGTGAATGGGTGACCGCTTTAAGCGAAATAGAAATTTTATGATATGATAGTCTTCATCGCTGATTTTTTTGATCACCTCGGAGGAGCAGAACAAAATGATTCAATCTTGATTGAATATTTAGCATCTAAATATAAGATTAAGTGCATTTTGAGTCACACTTGCACAATCAACGAGATTCAGGATTCAGAATTTATAATAATAGGAAACTTTGTTAACTTGCATCATCAAGTGAGGGACTATATTACTAACAGTAAAAATTATATAATTTACGAACATGATCACAAATATGTAAAAACTAGAGATCCTTCCAAATACAGTAATTTTCAAATACCAAAATCAGACATCGTTAATTATGAATTTTATAAACACGCAAAGAGAGTAGTTTGCCTGGGTCAAAAGCAGGTAGATATTATTAAAGATAATCTTGGTATAGATAACCTTCACTCTATTTCGTCCAGCTTGTGGTCAAAAAGCAGACTGAATCTAATGAGCACCTTATCATCAACTAAAAAAAAGAATGGCGTCTTTGGCATAGTTAATTCAAGCAATTCAATAAAAAATAAAACCAAAGCGATACAGTTCTGTAGACATAAGAATATATCATATGAACTATTCTCATCAAACGACCCAGAAGAATTCCTAACCAGTCTTGCTTCATATGAAGGTCTGGTGTTTTTCCCGGGAGTTTTGGAATCTATGTGTAGATTAGTTGTAGAAGCTAAAATGTTAAATTGCAAAGTGATTACAAATCCAAAACTATTAGGAGCGTACTATGAGCCATGGTTTAGTTTAGTGGGTCAAGAACTAATCGAAAAGATATCGACCAATGTTCAAAACGCGCTTGAATATTTTGAATCGGAAATAGCATCATGATAGCAATCACCGGTACCAACGGATTCATAGGTAAGAATCTATTTTTATCATTCCTGAAGGAAGAAGAAGAAATGATTCTGGTCGACTATTCTTTCGATTCTATAGAGAATAGTGAAAAGCACACACTTTTAAATCCTGAGGGCTTCTTAAATAATATTGAGACTGATACTATAAGGCCTTCGTTTGTGTTTCACCAAGGGGCCTGCACGGACACCATGTGTTATGACGAGACTTATATGATAAGAGAGAATTATATATATACTGTAAGGCTAGTAGACTTGTGTGTGAAAAAAAATATACCAATAGTTTATGCAAGTTCCGCGGCAGTTTATGGAGATGGCCCCTTTCAAGAAGAAATGATTAAAAACCCAAAAAACATATATGCAAAATCAAAAAGCTTAGTAGATGATTATGTAGAAGACTTGATCTTAAGAACAGAGACTCAGATAACTGGACTTAGATACTTCAACGTTTACGGACCAAGAGAGGAAAGAAAAGGTAAAATGTCTTCAGTGATTAATCAATTCAAAGAACAAATATTATCAAATAAGGAAATTAAAATCTTTGAAAAAAGTGAAGAATATAAAAGAGATTTCATATATGTAGATGACGTGGTCAACATCAATAGACACTTCTATAATGAAAATATTTCAGGAATATTTAATTGCGGCACAGGCCAGGCAAAAAGCTTTTCTGAAGTCCCTAAAATACTAAAAAATCATTTTGAATTTGAGATTGAAGAAATAAAGATGCCATCTCACTTACAGGGTAAGTACCAAGAGTACACTGAATCTGATAATCGAAAGTTGATTGAAGTTGGAAAATATGATAAAAAATTTCTCTCTCTACAAGAAGGAATAGGTAAGAATGTTGAATACTGGTACGCGAACGGCCTTTGTTAATGGGTGCTTTGAT
>CAZAZO010000148.1:0-2474 GCA_964489675.1 Candidatus Woesearchaeota archaeon
TATCAATTTCTTCCAATACTTTAATTGGAATAATAATATCGTTATTCTCAAACTTGAATAAACAACCTGCATCCGAAAGGAATACTGAGGTGTCTATTACATAGAATTTTTTAGCCATTATAACTCCTTCAAAGTTGATTTAATAATCGGTCTAAGTATTTCAATAATCTTTTGTTCGTTAATTTTCTTTAATGGTATAAATTGTGTATCTAATATTTTTCTATAATCTTTTGTGCTTGGTTTTAGATTTATCCCTTCTCTTTTGAAATATAAATCCATTAATCTAAATGCTTTTCGTAATTCTCTTGGGTCTTGTTGGTTAAAAAGAGTTACTATGTTTTCATAATCTTCTTTGGAATCAGATTTTAAAAAGTTAAGTGTTTTTTCAATTCTCTCATCGGAAACACCGGCAATTTCCATTGCTTTTGTTCCACCAAGTGGTGCAACTTCCTGTAGTGCTTCGGAGACTGCCTTTAACATTAAATAATATCTTATAAAAGAATTATATTGTTGCCTCAATCTTCTTCCCGATTCTCCTTCTTGGTTTGAATCAAGACCAAGTGATTGAGAAAAGGCTCTAAATAAAAATGGTTTTATTGCGGCTCGGATTTCTGGAAGTTCATTGACGACTTTAGGAAGTTCAATTCCTTGTGGTTTTTCTTCTTCGGTGTCTTCGGGAGTTGCTTCTGTTTCTTCTTCTTCGTCTGGTTCGACCATGGCGACTTCAGGGGCTGGTTTATTTTCTATTTTTGATTGAACACCAAACAGTCTTTCTATTTCACTTGAAAACTTTTGCATACCTCTGTAAAGTTCTTTTGCACTAACAGAAGATATGCTTTCATCTTTAATCATATTTTGAAAATTATCATTCAAAGCTGACATAGTTCTTATTGCTTGTATATATTCGTCTTGTAGTTCAGCAAATTCACCAGTTTGGCCTGCGAAGGTTTTTACACTTGGAAAAAGGTCAGCAATCTTTTCAAGTCTCTGTAGAATTTCATCCACAACTGGGATCAATTGCTTTTCGGAAACTTTTTCATCTTTTAATAGAACATCAACAATTGGGCCAACTTTTTTAAGAACATCATTATAGACTGCTTGAACTTTTTCAGCATCTAAATTCATTTGTTTAAGTGTTTCACTTTGTTCGTTTACTTGTTGAGGATTTAACGATGCAAGATCATTATAAACTTCTAATATATATTCTTGAACCTGTCCGAGTTCGTCTATCAATTCTTTTTTCAAAAATCCAAAATTAGCTTTTCCTTTTGCTGCGGCACCTGCTGCGGCATTCATTAGTTTTTTTGTGGATAATATTTTTTGATATAAAGCTCTAATGTCTGTTTTTATGTTTTCTAGTGCTTTCTTTGGAATCGCTTGTTCATCTACAGATTCTTGAATTTTTTTAAAAGCTTGTGCTTGATCCTTTTTTTGACTATCTTGAATATCTTTTAAAGCTTTCATCAAGTTTTTTATCATACTACCTTGTAGGACAAGTTGATTTACTTGATAAAAATTCTCTTTAAACTCTATAAATGCTTGTTCTAGGGTGATTTTTTCTTTATTGGAGGCATCATACATATCCTCTTTTGAAGTATCTTGTTTTTCCACTTCTTGCTCTATTATCTCAGGAATTTTCATTCTATTAGCCTCATATTGTATCATAAATAGAAAAAAAGGAGGGTTTTTACCCTCCTTCAATTTAATTTAAAAATTCATTTGGTTTTGTTTTTGATAATAGAAATTGAACTATACTTTCTAGCTCCGGCTCCCTTGCAACATAATATCCCATTGTTACAACAGAGGCAATTTCATGGAGAGTCATACCAGAATGACCTGCTTTTCTACCGGCCATAATTAAATTATTTATAAGTACCGATAATTCTCCTGTTTCATCGAGTGATGCTTTTTTTAGTAGTTCTTCCATCACTGAAAAATCAAATGGTGTCTCCATTATTCATTCTCCATTTTTTTCATTTTATCTACTAACTCTGAAGAGCTTTGTATTTTATCTCCGCCGACATTCCATTCCAATTCTATTCCCAATTTTTTACATAGCTCAACTTCTGGTGTATTATCATTTTTACGATCGCCTCCGTTGGCAAATATATCAGGATTTATTTTTTCTAATGTTTTACATACTGTCCCATCGTCATCTTTTGCCTTAACAACATCAATTACACCTTTAAAGCCATATAATACTTCTTGCCTTTCATCATAAGACATAAAAGTATAACCTTTTTTTCTTATCAACCATTCGTCAGAGTTTGCTATTATAATTACATCTCCCATTCTTGATGCCTCTATAATCATTCTTACATGTCCGACATGAACAGGATCAAACCCACCGGACACTACCACAACTTTTCGTTTTTGTTTTTTTACCATCGTAATCTCCTTAAATAAAAATGGTTCCCAAATATCTGGGATTTTAATGTTTCTATATAAATCGGTAATCTTAACATACGGAAATA
>CAZAZO010000149.1:0-2460 GCA_964489675.1 Candidatus Woesearchaeota archaeon
TAAAACTAGCTTACGAGAACCTCATGCGTTTGTCAAACTAGCACCATTGGTTATATAGAGTAATATATGTCAATCTTTGAAAAATTCTTTATATTCTTTCGTATCAATTAAGTCCAAAATATATTTGCACTTGACTATATCTTCGTACATTCTCATATCATATTTTGTTAATTGTAATACTTTCCTTACATCGAAATTTTTATTAAACAATTCATTTTTCTTCAACAAAACATTGCGTGAATAT
Organism: Candidatus Woesearchaeota archaeon; assembly: GCA_964489675.1. GTDB lineage: Archaea > Nanobdellota > Nanobdellia > Pacearchaeales > GW2011-AR1 > JAGVXH01. The sequence goes on from CAZAZO010000149.1 coordinate 245, forward strand.
TCCTTATAGGATTTTTTTTGTGCCCAGCTTGTGTAATCTAGCCCCTTACCTCTTACCATAAATGATATTAAATAACGAGAAGAGTTATATATATTGTCTTTGTGACTAAGAGAAATTGGTATTTTACTGTTTTGAGCAGGAATCCTTCCAAGGTCATTAGCAAAATTATTGTAATAGTTGATTTGAATTTTCTTGTCAAGCAAAAAATCAGGTTTCCACTTCAAGGATTCTTCAAATACATACGGGTCTGTATACAAACCATATGACTTTTTAGTGCCATATAAACTATCAAACATTCCGTATTTGTTTAGACTTATTAAATGCCAAAAAAGGTACTGCTGAAATATATCAAGATTCTTTTTTTCGGAATTATTTTTAATATATGCTTGTATCTTTGATTTGATTATTTTAAATTCATCAACACTGACTATTCCATCAATTGAATTTCGTTTTTTTGATCTGAACGGTTTTATATTAGATCGATTGAAAATTGTATTTATAAAAATTCCAACCTTTGTTTTTACACTACGCTCTTCAGGGATATTCATATAGGAAAACGTTCCTATGATAGATTCACACAATTCATCTCTATTCAATTTATTAATATCAAATGGAATTAACCCTCCTAATGTTTCTCCGCCATTTGTCCCATTTAGCAATACGTCAAAACTCGGAACTCGATCTTTTGCAGATATAAAGAAATTTGATGAACCTGTTGGATTATGTCTCACATCATCATACATTTTTTTATCGTATGATTCATCTGTATAATTAATTTCCTTTAGATCAGTAGCGTATTGCTTTGCTAACTTCCGCGTAATTTTGACATCATGCGAAACCCAAAATTTATTTGGTTTGACATTTGCAACAATGAAACAAACTAGGTTTAGATCATACTTTTTTGCATACTTGAGAATCAGTCTTGAATCTAATCCACCACTTAATCCCAAACCAAATATTGTGTTGTCTGGGAACTTGTTGCTTAATCGCTCCATAGATTTATCAAATAATTGATCTAACCGATCTGATGCATCGTCAATTGTTAACGTTTCATCTGGAATATATATAAAATCCCAGTATTGGTTTAGAGCGAATTTCTTCTCATCTAAATCATATATACCAATGCTTGCTGGAGGAATTGCATTCAACTTTTTTATTATCGTTTTATAGAAAAGCGGTCGGAAAAATGTGATTGACTCCTTTAAGCTTTGAATACAGATATCAGATTCTAATGGCTCGACAATATTTACAATTTCCCAAAAATCATCTGATACAATCATATTTTTTTCATCAAGATAGTAAAATAAATTTTCCCTGCCAGATTTATCGTTGGCGATACTCAGTTTTCCTGATTCAAAATCACAATAAACAATTGAAAAACAACCCTTAAATTGGTGGATTGATCTTAGCCCATTAACTTCTATAGCATTATATATCTCTTTAAGGTCATGATGAAAGACTTCCCCCTTCAATACTAAGAGGTTATCACCCAACTTAGTATAGTCTCCTTTTATGTAAATCCTACCGAATTTCTTTGAGGAAGTAAAATGATTAGTCGAAATTACGTATGCCATTTGTCTCCCTACCTTTCTAATAAGTGTTGAAGTATTTCCATAGAGGGATATGTTATCCAAGTTATTATAATAGTTGCAACAACTTAATCACCCTTCTTTGATCTAATTTTCCCAAGCCTATAGAACACGGTAGGCTCAACGCTCCTGCATTTAATCGTTCTGAGATAGAGCAATCTGATAAAAATGCCCCTCTATGGACAAGCGATAAATGAATTGGCTGCCAAATTGGTCGAGTTTGTATTTTTTTTTCTTGAAGTTTATTCATAAGATTTCGACTATCCATTACATAGGTCGTCTCATCAACCAAGATAGTATACATCCAGTAGATACTGGTAGCCCAAGTTGCTTCTCCCATTGGTGTTATGCCTGGTAATTCTTCAAAAGCTTTGGAATAAGTTTTAGCTATCCGTTGCTTAGCAGCGATGTAATCATCAAGTTGTTCCAGTTGGGCCACACCCATAGCAGCTTGGACATTAGTCAGCCGATAATTGTACCCAATCTCTTTATGTATGTATTCCAGTGGGTCATCTTTTGCTTGGGTGGTCAGATACTTGGCCTTCTCAGCCCATTCTTGATTATCAGTAACAATCATCCCACCACCACCGGTGGTGATGATTTTGTTGCCGTTAAAACTAAAGCATG